>NZ_JBIAMM010000002.1:0-93850 GCF_042874095.1 Streptomyces sp. NPDC004266 | reverse complement strand
GGCGGGGGGGGGGGGGGGGGGGGCGCGGGGGGGGCCGGGGGGCCGCCCCCCCCCCCCGGGCGGGGGCCCCCGCCCCCCCCCCCGGGGGGGGGGGGGGGGCCCCCCCCCCCCCCCCCCCCCCCCCCCCCACGGGGGTGGGGCGGGTCACGCCGCCGCGTGGAAGAGGGCCGCCGCCTCGCCCCGGGAGTCGACTCCCAGCTTGTTCAGGATGTTCGCGACGTGGAACTTCACCGTGGACTCGCTGATGTGCAGCTCCTGCGCGATCCTCCGGTTCCGGTGCCCGAGCGCCAGGTGCCGCAGCACCTCCACCTCCCGGTCGCCGAGTCCGGTCAGCGGGTGGGCGGCCTCGACGGGCGCCTCGGGGGTCGCGAGGGGGATGGCGGCCGTGATGGTCGTGCCCCAGCCGGGGACCGCGTCCATGTCGAGCCGTCCGCCGAGCACGTCGAGCCGGTCCCGGATCGTCCCGGCGCCCAGGTCGCAGGGGGCGAGCGCGCCTGCGCCGTCGTCCCGCACGGACGCCCGCAGTTCGTGCTCGGTGAGCTGCCAGCCGACGTGGACGCGCTGCACGGAGTCCTGCTCCAGGACGATCAGGAGCAGCGACCGGACGATGGCCCGCGCGCTGTGGGCGACGTCCGCCGCGAGCGAGCGCGTCGAGTCGGGCGCGCCCAGTTCGAGCCGGACCTTGCTGTGCCGGAGCATCGGCCGGAGCTCGCCGGCGAGCCGCTCGAAGGCGTCCTGCGCCGGTTCCTCCGCGAGCGCCCGGTCCCGCCGCTGTTCGGCCCGCATCTCGATCAGCGCGGACGCGGCGAGGTCGGTGGCGGTGGTGCGGGCGGTCGTGTCGTCGAGGGCCCGGCTGCGGAGCACCCCGAGGACGCCGGAGAGCGCGGCCGCGTGCGCGCCGGTGAGTTCGGCGATGACCCGGGCCCGGGTGTCGGCGGCGGCCCGTGAGCGGGCGAGCGCGCCCGGCACGGCTTCCGTCGCGAACCGGTCGAAGTGCCCGGTGACCAGGTCCCACAGCGCCTGCGCCACGGTGAGCGCGGCCGTGTCGACGGGGGCGGCGCCGTCCTCCCGTACGAGCACGAGGACCGCCCCGCGCCGGGTCGCGTGACTGGTGACGGCGACGATCTCGCGCTCGCGGCCGCCGATCGTCGCACGGCCCTGCCAGGGGGCGCCGGGGGCCCCGGCCGCGAGCAGCGGGGTCAGTTCGGCGGCGGTCATCAGCTCCGTACCGCCGAGCGACTTGAAGGGGGAGTGGGCGCAGTGGGTGGAGAGTTCGGCCGCGTCGACGTGCGGGACGAGCGGGGCGAGGGCGGCCGAGACCTTGGGGAGGATCTCCCCGAGCGGCTGCCGGATGATCTCGTACGCGGTGGTCAGCGTGGACGCGTCCATGCGGTTCAGCCTAGTGCGGGGCGGCCGGGTGACGGCCCGTCTTTCGGACAGGTGGGACTGGCCGTTGGGAGGGCGGGGGGCAGGTGTCCGAGGGCGCAGTCTTGGGGCATCGAAGATCGAACGGGCAGCAGCGGAGGCTGAGATGGAAGCGATCGTGTACGAGGAGTTCGGCGGCCCCGAGGTGCTGCGCCACGAGACCGGCGTCGCCGAGCCGGAGCCCGGCCCCGGCGAGGTCCGGGTCAAGGTGGCGGCGGTCGGCGTCAACCCGGTGGACTGGAAGCGGCGTTACGGCTGGGTCGAGGCGTTCTACCCGACCACCTTCCCCGCCGTGCCGGGCCTGGAGTTCGCCGGCACCGTCGACGCGCTCGGCGAGGGCGTCACCGACCTGGCCGTCGGCGACGAGGTCCTCGGCTGGACGAAGACCGGCGCCTACGCCGAGTACGCCATCGCCGGCACCGTCGCCCCCAAGCCCGCGGGGCTCTCCTGGGAGGCCGCCGCGAGCCTCCCGGTGGCCGGCGAGACCGCCCAGCGCGTCCTGGACCTGCTGCGGGTGCGGGAGGGCGAGACGCTGTTCCTGCACGGCGCGGCCGGCGTCGTCGGCTCGGTGGCCGTCCAGCTCGCGGTCGCGGCCGGGATCACGGTGATCGGCAGCGCCTCGGAGTCCAACCACGCCTACCTGCGCGAACTCGGCGCGATCCCCGTCGCGTACGGGGACGGCCTCGCCGACCGGGTCCGCGCCGCCGCGCCGGAGGGCGTCGACGCGGTCTTCGACGCGGCCGGGCACGGCGTGCTGCCGGTCGCCATCGAACTGCTCGGCGGCGAGGCGGCGAAGGAGCGGATCGTGACGATCGCGGCGACGGACGCGGAGGAGCACGGCATCGTCTTCTCCGGCGTCACGGGCGACCCGGACGACGTGCGGCGCGGCCTCACCGCCCAGGCCCGCCTGGCGGCGGAGGGCGCGCTCACCGTCCGCCTGGCCGAGACGCTGCCGCTGAAGGAGGCGGCCCGCGCCCAGGAGTCGAGCGAGTCGGGTCATGTACGCGGCAAGATCGTCCTGATCCCGTAGCATCCCTTCCTCCCGACGGAGGAGTGTGACGCGGATGTACGCGATGTCCCTGGGCGACGACGGCGCGGAACTGCGTCCGCTGGAACCGTGGCAGGCCGAGGAGTTCCTCGCGCACATGGACCGGGGACGGGAGTTCATCGGCGCGCGCAACGGCCTGCCGGACGTCGTGACGGACCTGGAGTCGAGCAGGGCGTTCCTCCGTCTGTACGCGGAGAAGGCGGCGACCGACACGGGCCGGATCCACGGCATCTGGTCCGACGGCACGCTCGTCGGCGCGGTGATCCTCCGGAGGCTCGACGTGGACGGCTCCTACGCCGAGGCGGGCTGCTGGCTGGAGCCGGCGGGCGTCGGCAAGGGCCTGGTGACCCGGGCGGCGCGGGCGCTCATCGACTGGGCGATCCGGGTGCGGGGCGTCCACCGGGTGGAGTGGGTGGTGTCCTCCGACAACGAGCCCAGCATCGCGGTGGCGCGCCGGCTGGGGATGACGCGGGACGGGGTCCTGAGGGGCAGCTACGCGTACCGGGGCGTCCGGCACGACGAGGAGATCTGGTCGGTCCTGTCCCCGGACTGGCCCGCCTAGCCACCGGGACGGTGCCCCCCGTTGTGGGCAGTCGTTCCGCCGGGGCACAACGGACGGCGCCCTTGCCGGCGCCAGAGGCTCCCGCGCCTGGACGGTCACCATCGGTACGGCACACACGTGGTGCGGGTCCAGGCCCGTAAGGCGGAGGCGCCGCGAAGGGCGCCGTCCCGTGTGCCCACCCTCCCCCAAGCTCTCGGCTTCGCTCGAGCAGGGGGGGGACCCCCTCGCCCCAGCGGGACGATCGCCCACACGGCGGTGGGCCGGGGCACCGCTCAGCCGGGCGCAGCCCCCACGGCGTCCCCAGGTGTCCGTCCGCCCGCACGGGGGTGGGGCGGGCGGGCACCCCACGGACACCGGCCGCGCGGGCGGGGCGGTGACCCGGCTCCGACCCCGGTCACCGCCCCGTCGTCCCACCATGGCCGCTCAGCGCGTGAGGCGCCACGCGGGGAGCGCCGCCGCGGCGACCGCGACCGTCGTGCAGGCGCCCGCCGCCGCGCCGATCACCGTCCACGGCAGGGCCAGGACCACGGGTGCCGAGAGGGCCGCGAGGCCCGCTCCCAGGGTGCCCAGGACGAGGCCCGTCACCACGAGGCCGAGCCCCGTGCCGATGGCGACGGCGAGCGCCGCCTCGCCCGTCACGACCCGCAGGATCTGCCCGCGGGTGGCTCCGGCGAGCCGCAGCGAGGCCAGTTCCCCGCCCCGTACGGAGGTCGCCATCAACAGGGTGTTGGCGAGGCCGATCACCGTGTAGACGAGGGCGATGCCGAGGACCAGGATCATGCCGAGCCGGTTCTGCGGGTTGCCGCCCGCGTGACGCCCGGACGCGAGGGTCCCGCCGCTCGCCTCCAGGGCCCGGACCGTCGCCGTCCCGCCCCCGCGCGCGTCGATCCGGTCGAGGGCGGAGCCCGGCGCGTTCGCCCGGGTGACGTACGGCCCGCTGTCGCCGGTCCCGAGTGCGAGGACGGCCGCCACCCGGAGCCGTACCGGACCGCTTCCGTCCGCCCGCCACACCTCCACCGTCTCGCCGACCCGGTGCCGCTCGAACTCCTCGTTGACGACGATCGACCGGTCGTCCAGGTCCCGCAGGTCCCCGGCGACCACCGGAAGCCGGGCGAGCTCCGCGAACGCCGCCGGGTCGGCGACCGCCCGCGCCCCGTACTTCACGACGGCCTCCTCCCCGTCCCGTACGAAGACGGAGGTCGCCCCCGTGGGGGACAGGACCGCCCCGGCCGGCGCCGGCACCGGCCGCAGGTCCGCGCCGCTCGCCACGTACTGGGCGGCCGTCTGCTCCCGCGACTCCGCCTCCTTCGCGCGCGTGACGCCCGTCGCCGAGCCGAACAGCGTCCCGGCGAGCGCCACGGTCACGAGGACGGGCGCGGCGACGGCGGCGGTGCGGCGGACGGCGGCCGCGCTGTTCTCCCGTACGAGCGTCCCCACCGCGCCGCGCGACCGCAGCAGCCGGGCCGCCGGTCGCACGAGCAGCGGGGAGAGCAGGGCGACGCCGGTGATCAGGAGCATCGGGAGGGTCGTGTACGTCTTCCGCTTGAGGAGCGCGGACGGGTCGGTGGCGCAGGTCCAGACGAGGAGCCCGAGCCCGGTCAGGAGCAGGCCCGTGCCGAGGACGGCCCGGCCGAGGGGCAGGGCGTCGGCGTCGACGTCCGCCTCCCGCAGCGCGGCCGTCGGGCCGACCTTCCCGGCCCGCCGGGACGCGGCGACGGCACCGGCCGGCGCGACGGCCACGCCGGTCCAGAAGGCCGTGTGGAACGGCCAGGAGGCTCCGCCGATCGTGAACCACGCGGGTGCGAGGCCGCCGTCGACGAGGGTCCGGGCGAGGAGGGGCGCGCCGAGGGCGCCGAGCGCGCACCCGGCGGCGGAGGCGAGCACGCCGAGCGCCGCCGCCTCGGCGAGGAGGAGCCGCCGGATCTGGCCGGGGGTGGCTCCGGCGGTCCGGAGGAGCCCGAACTCGCGCCGGCGCAGTGCGACGGCGAAGGCGAAGGTGGAGGCGACGACGAAGACGGAGACGAAGGCGGTGACGCCGCCGGAGGTGCCGAGGAGGGCGTTGAGGGCGACGAGCGCGCGGGCGTCCCGCTCGGGGTCGGGGTCGGCCTGCGCGCGCCCGGCCCCGGTGAGGACCCGGGCGCGGTCGCCGACGAGCGCCCGGACCTCGGCGGCGGGGGCGTCGACGCCGACGGCGTCGGGGCCGCCGGCGGCGGTGACGGTCCAGCGGGCGCGGAGCTCGCGGAGCACCCCGCCGTCCACAGGCTGTGGACGGTCGAGCCGCAGCTCCAGGGGCACGGTGTCGGGTCCGCGCCGCACGTCCAGTGTCAGCCGGTCCTGGCCCTGGACGACGACGGGGGAGGACGCGAACCGCTGGGGAGAACGCTCGGGCGCGTGAAAGGTGGCGGAGAGGCCGAGCCCCATGGTGGCGAGCAGCCCGACGCCGAGCGCGAGGGCGACGAACCCGCCGAGGAAGGAGGCCCAGCGGTCACGGAGCCCGGAGAGGACGACGGTCAGCACGCCGGACCCCCCGCCGGCGCACCCGCACGACCGCGCGCGGCACCGACACGCCCCGCGTCCGCGTCGACTCCGCCGTGATCGGCACCACCGACACGCCCCGCGTCCGCCCCGCCCCCGCCGTGATCGGCACCATCGGCGCAGCCGCGCCCCGCCCCGCCCCCGCCGGGATCCGCGCCTTCGCGCCCCGCCCCGCCCCGCCGCGGCGCCCCGGCCCCGCCCGTCTCCAAGGACGTCATCCGGGCCGTGACCGACTCCACCGTCGGGTCCGCCAGTTCGCCCGCGAGGCGTCCGTCGACCAGGAAGACCACGCGGTCCGCGCGGGACGCGGCCACCGGGTCGTGCGTGACCATGACGATCGTCTGGCCGTCGCGGTCGACGAGGTCCCGCAGCATGTCGAGGACCTCGCGGCTCGTCGTCGAGTCGAGCGCGCCGGTCGGCTCGTCGCCGAAGAGGACGGCGGGCCGGGTGATCAACGCGCGGGCGATCGCGACCCGTTGCTGCTGGCCGCCGGACAGCTCGCCGGGACGGTGCCGTTCCCGGCCGGCGAGCCCCACGCGCGCGAGGGCCTCCCGTACCTCCGTGCGGGACGGGCGACGGCCGGCGAGGCGGAGCGGGAGGGCCACGTTCTGCGCGGCGGTCAGGGAGGGCAGCAGGTTGAAGGACTGGAAGACGAAGCCGATCCGGTCCCGCCGCAGCAGCGTGAGGCGCCGCTCGCTCAGCCCGTCCAGGGCGACGCCGCCGACCTCCACGGTCCCCGCGGTGGGCCGGTCGAGCCCGGCGGCGCACTGGAGGAGCGTGGACTTGCCGGAGCCGGAGGGCCCCATGACGGCGGTGAAGGTCCCGGTGCGGAAGTCGAGGTCGACGCCGTCGAGGGCGTGGACGTCCCGGTGGTGCCGGGTGAGGCGGCGGAGCCGTACGGCGGCGTTCGAGGTCATGGCTCAAGCGAACCGTCTCGGCCCGCTCCGATCACGACCACCACGGGGCGTCCCGGAGGTGGGCCTGGCCCTACCCCTCCCGTACCGCCTTCACGAACACGTCCAGCGCGTCGAGGGGTTCGCGCCCGCCGAGCAGCGCGCGCAGGTCGCCCCCCTCCACGCCCGTGCCGTCCATGAAGCCGTGGGCGATCGCCGAGTACGTGCTCGCCAGCATCGGCACCTGGAAGGGCGCGGCCCCGGAGGCGGCGAGCGCGGCACGGGCCTGCGCGAGCGTGCCGGGCGCGTACGCGGCGCCGAGGGCCGCCGCCAGGTCGGCGCCGCCGAGGGGACGCTCGCCGACGAGCTCGTACGTCCGGCCGCGGTGGGCGGCCGGGTCCGTGGCGACGGAGACGGCGACGTCGGCGAGGTCCGCGCGGGCGACGGCGGCGAGACGGCCCTCGCCGAGGGGGCCGGTGACGCGGTGCTCGGCGTCGGGGGCGGCGATCCAGGTGAGGAGCTCGGCGTAGAGGCCGTTGCGGAGGATCGTCCAGTCGAGCGTCGGGGACCGCCGCAGCCGCCGCTCGGTCCAGCGGTGCGCGAGCGCGTACGCGAGGTGGTCGCCGTCGCCGGAGAGGCTGGTGTAGACGACGTGCCGGACGCCTGCGGCCTCGGCGGCGGAGATCGCGGCCTCGTGGCGGGCGATCACGACGTCGTCCTCCCCGTACCCGGCGGATATGAGGAGGAGGGTCTCCACGCCGGCGAAGGCCTCCGGGAGGGTCTCCGGTGCGTCGAAGTCGAGCGGGCGGGTGCCGGGGAGCCCGGCGCGGGTGCCGAGGACGACGTCGTCGCGGCCGGCGAGCCGCTCGGCGACGAGCGAGCCGAGGGCGCCGGAGACGCCGGTGACGAGCAGCATGGATTCCCCCAGGGGTCGTGACGGCTGAGACCATCGAGGACGGGTCGAAGGCCTTCGAGGACCATCGTCACCGTGCGGAGAAGATCGCGGAAGGAGGCACATCGATGTCGGAAGGGCACACGGAGGTAACCACCGTGCCCCTGGTGAGCTGCGCCGAGGACTGCGGGGTGCGGGACGTCCAGGACCGGCTCGGCGACAAGTGGACGGTGCACGTCGTCGTCGAACTGGCGGCGGGGCCGCGGCGGTTCAGGGAGCTCCAGCGGCTCGTCACCGGCGTCTCGCAGCGGATGCTGACGCTCACGCTGCGCCGCCTCGAACGGGACGGGCTCGTCTCGCGGACGGTGTACCCGACGACCCCGCCGCAGGTGGAGTACGCGCTGACCGAGACCGGTCACAGCATGACCCACCTCATCAAGCAGCTGATCGACTGGTCGCTCGACCACCGCGCGGTGATCGCCCGGTCGCGCGAGGAATGGGACGCGAGGAACACGGCGTGAGCGGCGGCACCACCATCGACAAGGCCTTCGAGGCGCTGTACGCGAGCGACGACGGCTCCCTCGACACGGCGGCCTCCCTGCTCGCCGCCGACCCGGGCGCGGACGCGGAACGGGACCGGCGGGGCGAGGAGTTCGTGCGGACGCTGTGGATACGGGGCTGGCAGCCGGCCGACCTGGTCCGCACGGCGCGCCGCGAGCTCGCCGACGAGCACGTACGGCTCCTCGCCGGGCTGATCAGGGCGGAGACCGCCCGGTACGAGCGGCTGCCGCACCGCTGGCAGGCGCAGATCGACGAACTGGACGCGGCGGGCGGGCGCCCGGCGGACCGCTTCTCGCAGGCGACGACCGTCCTGGAGCTGTACCGGCTGCTCGTCCGGCTGCCCCGCCTGGACGCGGTGGGACCCGTCCCCGGGGAGGCCCTGCCGCCCGCGGCCGCGGGCGAGCCGCGGATGCTCACCCGGATCAGGGCGCTGCTCGCGAAGGCGGAGGCGACCGGATACCCGGAGGAGGCGGAGGCGCTCACCGCGAAGGCGCAGGAACTGATGGCCCGGCACAGCCTGGACGAGGCCACGCTCGCTGCGGGCGCGCCGTCCCCGGAGACGCCGGGCGCCATCCGGATCGGGGTGGAGCCGCCCTACGAGCAGGCGAAGGCGATCCTGCTCGACGCGGTGGCGACGGCGAACCACTGCCGGGCCGTGTGGAACGAGGTGTACGGCTTCTCGACGGTGGTCGGCTTCGAGGCGGACCTCGACCCGGTCGAGCTGCTCTACACCTCGCTCCTCGTCCAGGGCACGGCGGCGATGACGCGGGCGGAGGCGGAGCAGCGGGCGGGCGGCCGCAAGCGCACGAAGTCGTTCCGGCAGTCCTTCCTCCTCGCGTACGCGAACCGGCTCGGCGACCGCCTCTCGGCGACGTCCCGGAGGGTGGCGGCCGAGGCCCCGACGCTCCTCCCGGCCCTCGCGTCGCGCGAGGTCGCGGTGTCGGCCCGCACGGACGAACTCTTCCCGGAGACGCGGGCGACGCGGGTGCGGGCGGCGTGGGACGAGGCGGGCTGGAACCACGGCGCGACGGCGGCCGACGCCGCGGGCCTCCACCCGAACCGCCCGCACTTGCCGTAACGCCACCCGCCGCGGGGACCCGCGCCCCGCGGGACGGCGCCCGCTCTGGGGCTTCCGCCCCGCCCGTGTGGGCACCGCCCCGGCGGAACGACTGCCCACAACGGCGGGTGGGCACCGCCCCGGCGGAACGACTGCCCACAACGAGGGTGGGCACCGCCCCGGACAGCCGTCCGGTTCGTAGGGTTGGCACCCGTTTCGTGCGGGTTCGTGGATACGCTCTGGCCATGAGCTGGCTCCGGGCGCTGAAGGAGACCGCCCGCTCCGGGCTCACCGTCGAGCGGCGGCGGCTCGAACCCGCCGTCGCGGCCCGCGGCGCCCTCGGCCTCGCCCTGGTCGTCGGCCTCTCCCTCGCCCTCTTCGGCCCCGCCGTCGCCGTCTCCTCCGCCTTCGGCGCCTTCCAGGCGGCCATCGCCACCTTCCAGCGTTCCTGGCGCCCCCGCCCCACCCTCGCCCTGGCCTCCGGCGCCAGCCTCGCCGTCTCGACGTTCCTCGGCTATCTCACGGGCGCCCACGAGGCCCTCTTCCTCACCCTGCTCGTCTTCTGGACGTTCCTGTCGGGTCTGGCCTGGGCGGCGGGCCCGACCGCCGGCATCATCGCCTCCTCCAACGTGGCGATCATGCTGGTGACGGTCACGCTCCCGACCTCCGTCGCCACCGCCGCCGGCCACGCCGTCGTGATCTTCGCGGGCGGTGTCGTCCAGGCCGCGCTCGTCGTCCTCCTGCCCGTCCGCCGCTGGGGCGCCCAGCGCGACGCCCTCGCGGACGCGCTCGCCGCGGAGGCGGACTACGCCCGCCGGCTGCGCCACGATCCGGTCGCCCCGTTCGATCCCGTACCGCTCATGACGGCGCGGAGCGCGGCCGCCGTGACGCCCCGCCAGGCCCGTACGCGCCCGGCGGAGCTGCACGGTGCGCGGGGGCTCGCGGAGCGGATCCGCCCGGTGCTCGCCTCGCTCGCGGACCCTGCGGTCGGCGTGCCGGAGGAGGGACCGGAACGGGCCCGGGTGCGGGAGCTGCTGGCCGCGGCGGCCGAGGTCCTGGACGCCGCCGCGCACGCGATCCGGCACGGCGAGCCGGTGGCGCTGCCGCCGTCCGCCCCCGCCGCGCTCCGTGCCCCGGACACCGGCGCGGTCCTCAAGGGGCCGTCCCGCCGGGCGGCCCTGCGCCTGACGGCCCTCCTCGACGACGTCGTCGAGACGGCGGACCCGCGCACGGGGACGCCGGAGACAGTGAGGGCGCCGGAGACGGCGGGGACGCCGGGGACCCCGGCAGGAGCGGGGACCCGCACCCGCCCCACCCTCCTCCGGCTCGTGCCGGTCGTCGTGGCGGACGTGCGCGCCGAGCTGCGCCCCGACTCCCCGGTCCTGCGGCACGCGGTCCGCGTCTCGGCGGTCACGGCCGCCGGCTATCTGCTGGGCACGTGGCTGCCCTTCGGGCACGGCTACTGGGCGCCGATGGCCTCGGCGATGGTGATGCGCCCGGACTTCTCGCAGACGTACGCGCGCTCGGTGGCGCGCTTCGGCGGCACCCTGGTCGGGGTGGCGCTGGCGACGGCGGTCGTCCAGTCGGCGCATCCGGGGGCGTACCCGTCCGCCGCGCTCGCGGTGGCGTGCGCGTTCGGGATGTACCTGCTGATGGGGACGGGGTACGCGGCCGGGCAGACCTTCGTCTCCGCGTACGTCGTCTTCCTGCTCGGCATGGCCGGCGCGGGCCTGACCCAGACCGTACGGGAGCGGGTCCTGCTGACCCTGCTCGGCGGGGTCCTGGCGATGCTGTCGTACGCCGTCTACCCGGCCTGGGAGACGCCCCGGCTGCGCGGCCGGCTCGCGGACTGGCTGGCGTCGGTCGGGGCGTTCGCGGCCGTCGTCGTCGCGCGGTACGCCGATCCGGCGGGTCCGGTCAGCCCCGACGTGCGGGAGGCGCTCCTGCGGACCCGCGCGGCCCGGGTCGCCTGGCAGGAGGCGGTGGCCCGGGCGACCCACGAGCCGGTGCGGCACCGGGGGCTCTCGCACGCGGCGGTGGAGCAGGCCGAGCACGCGCTCGCGGAGTTCGGCCGGGTGGCGATGCTCCTGGAGGCGCATCTGCCGGAGCGCGGCGCCCCGCCCGTGCCCGCCGCGGCGGTCCTCGCGGAGTCCCTGCGCCGGTCGACGGAGCGGGGCGCGAAGGAGGTGCGGGAGCACCGGGAGCCGCACTGGGACGACCTGCGCGAGACGGTCACGGCCTGGTCGGCGCAGCCGCCGGACCACTTCCTGCTCCACAAGGGCGCCGCCCTGCTCCTGGAGTGCCTGGAGGAGCTCACGACGGCCCTCATGGAGTCGACCCGGTCCCCGTAGACCGGGCGGGGGCTCGTCTCCTCTCCCAGCTATTGACAATGGGATTCGTTTTCATTTAATCTGCACGGCATGGCACGCAATGAACTCCGACCCGTCGTGAAGCTCCGTTCCACCGCCGGAACCGGATTCACCTACGTCACCCGCAAGAACCGCCGCAACGACCCCGACCGTCTCAACCTGCGCAAGTTCGACCCGGTCGCCGGCCGGCACGTCGATTTCCGAGAGGAGCGCTGACCTCGCCGCGGTCGCGGCCCGGCGGGGATACTCGCCGGTAGAACTCTCCGTCGCGTAGCCGCTACGCCACCCCCTGTGCACGTGCATCTGCTCATGCATCGGCATATGAACACAGCTATGATCCGAGGAAGTTGACACCTGCACCAAGCAACTCGGGGAGCTACCAGTGCATCATGCGCATCACGCGTACAACGGCATGGCGGCCACGGAGCTGCGAGGGGTCGTGTGGCAGAAGAGCCGGCACAGCAACTCCCAGGGATCCTGTGTGGAGTTCGCGAAGCTGCCGGGGGGCGACGTCGCCGTGCGCAACTCGCGCCACCCCGACGGGCCCGCACTCGTCTACACGCCGGCGGAGATAGAGGCACTCCTGCTGGGCGTCAAGGACGGGGAGTTCGACCACCTGGTGTGAGCACGAGGACCAAGCACGAGGACCGAGCGCGAAGACGCACGGCATACGGGAAGGGCCCCGGCGCATGGCGCCGGGGCCCTTCCCCGTGTTCCGCGTGGGGCGGCCGCTACTCCGGTCCGATCCGGAACAGCGCCCACACCACCTTGCCCTGGAGCGTCCCGGCGAGCGGGTGCCAGCCCCAGCTGTCGCTGAACGAGTCCACCAGGAACAGGCCGCGCCCCGACTCGGCGGAGAAGTCCTCCTCGCCGCCGCGCGCCTCCGGGCTCTCCCGGCTGGGGTCGCGCACGGCGCACACCAGGCGCGAGGCCCAGCGCATCAGGTGCAGCCGGACCGGCGGGTTCTGGACTTCTTCCTGCGGCGCGTCGGCGGGTACGGCGTGCCGCAGCGCGTTGGTGACGAGTTCGGAGACGACCAGGGCCACGTCGTCGAAGCGCTCCGTCAGTTCCCAGCGGTCGAGCGTGGCGCTGGTGAACTTGCGGGCCCCGCGCACGGCTTCGTACCGGGCGGGCAGGGCGCAGGAGGCGGAGGTGGAGACGGCGCCGGGATCGATCGGCGGAAGGCCCTGCCGTAACGGCTCGAGCACGGTCGATCCATTCGTCCCCATGCGAGGCACTCCCGGGAATCGCGACTGTGGTGCGACAACACGACAACACGAACGAGTACGCGGCTGCGCGGGCTCCATGGTTCCGAATGCGTCCACTGGATGCAAGGGCAGATGCACGTGCACGCGCCGGACCTGTCCGCCCCCGTGCCGAATCTGTGCATAAGTCGTCCACACGATGAGGGGAACTTCCCGCGATCTGCACGCAGTGTGCGTGCGGATGCCCGGAAGTCGCCGCCTTTCCGTAATCGAATGTGTACGCGCTGAAGCGTTTGATGGCAGAATCCGGGGCTCGACGGGGGCTCGACACCGTGAAGGGGAGGCGAAGAGCCGTGACCGCAGGCGAATCGAGCGGAGCGAGCGGGAGCGTGGTGCGACGCATCCTGCTGGGCTCCCAGCTGAGGCGGCTGCGCGAGTCGCGCGGGATCACCCGCGAGGCTGCCGGTTATTCGATCCGCGCGTCCGAATCCAAGATCAGCCGTATGGAGTTGGGAAGGGTGAGCTTCAAGGCCAGGGACGTCGAGGACCTGCTCACCCTCTACGGCGTGGGGGACGAGGCCGAGCGCGGCGCGCTCCTCGGGCTCGCCCGCGAGGCCAACGTCGCCGGCTGGTGGCACAGCTTCGGCGACGTGCTGCCCGGCTGGTTCCAGACGTACATCGGCCTGGAGGGCGCCGCCTCCCTCATCCGCGTCTACGAAGTGCAGTTCGTCCACGGCCTGTTGCAGACCGAGGACTACGCCCAGGCCGTCGTCACCCGCGGCATGCCCGACGCCCCGCGCGCCGAGATCGACCGCCGGGTCGCCCTGCGCCTGGAGCGCCAGAAGGTCCTGGTCTCCGAGCGCGCCCCGCAGTTCCACGCCGTCCTCGACGAGGCCGCGCTGCGCCGTCCCTATGGTGACCGCTCGGTCATGCGGGGGCAGTTGAGGCACCTCATCGAGATCTCCGAACACCCGGGCGTCACGCTCCAGGTCATGCCCTTCAGTCACGGCGGTCATGCCGGCGAGAGCGGCGCCTTCACGATGCTGAGCTTCCCCGAGTCCGACCTCTCCGACATCGTCTACCTCGAACAGCTCACCAGCGCCCTCTACCTCGACAAGCGCGAGGAGGTCGCCCAGTACCGCCGGGTGATGGAGAAGCTCCAGGGGGAAGGTCCGGATCCGGCCGAAAGCCGGGACCTTCTCCGTGGGCTCCTCCAACTCTCCTGACACATCAGTACGATGACGCCACATCAGTCGCACTGCAGGTAGCGGGTAGAGGGGTCTTCAACCATGTCGCACTTCACCGACCTGGCCCACCAGTACATCGACGGCGAGTGGAAGCCCGGCAGCGGTTCGTGGGACATCATCGACTTCAACCCGTACACCGGGGAGAAGCTGGCGTCGATCACCGTCGCCACCGCCGACGAGGTCGACCGCGCCTACCGGGCCGCCGAGCGCGCCCAGACCGCGTGGGCCGAGACCAACCCCTACACCCGCCGGCTCGTCTTCGAGCGCGCGCTGCGGATCGTCGAGGACCGCGAGGAGGAGATCGCCGAGACGATCGTCGCCGAGCTCGGCGGCACCCGGCTCAAGGCGGCCTTCGAGCTGCACCTCGCCAAGGAGTTCCTGCGCGAGGCGATCCAGCTGGCGCTGCGCCCCGAGGGCCGCATCCTGCCGTCCCCGGTGGACGGCAAGGAGAACCGGGTCTACCGCGTCCCGGTCGGCGTCGTCGGCGTCATATCCCCCTTCAACTTCCCCTTCCTCCTCTCCCTCAAGTCGGTCGCGCCCGCGCTCGCGCTGGGCAACGCCGTCGTCCTCAAGCCGCACCAGAACACCCCGATCTGCGGCGGCACGCTGGTCGCGAAGGTCCTGGAGGAGGCCGGTCTGCCGGCCGGCCTGCTGAACGTCGTGGTCACCGACATCGCCGAGATCGGCGACGCGCTCCTGACCCACCCGGTCCCGAAGGTCATCTCCTTCACCGGCTCCGACGAGGTCGGCCGCCACGTCGCCACGGTCTGCGCGCAGAACTTCAAGCACGCCGTCCTCGAACTCGGCGGCAACAGCGCCCTGATCGTCCTCGACGACGCCGACGTGGACTACGCGGTGGACGCGGCCGTCTTCAGCCGCTTCGTGCACCAGGGCCAGGTCTGCATGGCCGCCAACCGCATCCTGGTGGACCGCTCCCTGGAGGAGGAGTTCACCGAGAAGTTCGTGGCGAAGGTGAAGACCCTCCGCGTCGGCGACCCGGCCGACCCCGCCACCCACATCGGCCCCCTCATCAACTCCCGGCAGGCGGAGTCCGTCTCCTCGCTCGTCGACCAGACGGTGGCGGCCGGCGCGACGGCCCTGCTGCACGGCACGGTCGACGGCAACCTGGTCTCCCCGTCCGTCCTCACCGGCCTCGCCGCCGACGCCCCGGTCCTGAGCCAGGAGATCTTCGGCCCGGTCGCGCTGATCGTCCCCTTCGACGGCGAGGAGGAGGCCGTGCGGATCGCCAACGACACGCCGTACGGGCTCAGCGGCGCCGTCCACACGGGGGACGTCGAGCGGGGCGTACGGGTCGCCAAGCGCATCCACACCGGCATGATCCACATCAACGACGGCACCGTGCACGACGAGCCGATCGTGCCCTTCGGCGGCGAGAAGCACTCGGGCGTGGGGCGGCTCAACGGCGAGGCGATGGTGGAGTCCTTCACCACCCAGAAGTGGATCTCGATCCAGCACGGCCGCAGCCGGTTCCCCTTCTGATCCCCTTCGGGATCTCCCGCGGAATCCTCCCCCCGATTCCCCCTTGCGGACAGCACCTGTCCGCAAGGGTCCGTAGCGTGGTCGGTGTCGAAAAGCCACAGTCACGGAAGGCGGACCCACCATGGTGGCCCTTGTTCCCGCGGAGCAGCCCGGCGACGAGCGCGGAGCGTTCCTCAACTTCGTCGAGGCGCAGCGCGCCGCGCTCCGCCGCTCGCTCCTCGGCCTCACCGAGGAGCAGGCGGCGAGCCGCCCCAGCGCCAGCGAGCTCAGCCTCTCCGGCCTGGTCAAGCACGTGGCCGAGGTGGAGCTGACCTGGCTGCGGCTGGCCCAGCAGCAGCCGAACGAGAGGCAGCGCTCGCAGGAGACCTGGGGCGAGGCCTTCCGTCTCGTCGACGACGAGACGATCCCCGGCGTCCTGGCGTTCTGGGAGGACGTGGCGAAGCAGACGGAGGCGTTCGTCCGCTCCGTGCCGAGCCTGGACGACACCTTCCCGCTGCCGCCCGCGCCCTGGTTCCCGAAGGACGGGCGGGTGTCGGTGCGCTGGATGCTGCTGCACCTGGTCCAGGAGATGGGCCGGCACGCCGGCCACGCGGACATCGTCCGCGAGTCGCTGGACGGCAAGGGCTCCTTCGACCTGATCGCGGAGGAGAACGGCACCGCTTAGTCAAGGTTGACTAACATGGGCGCATGTCGGCGATCCGTCTTCTCGTCCTGGGCGCGGTCAAGCAGCACGGCCGCGCCCACGGCTACCAGGTCCGCAACGACCTGGAGTACTGGGGCGCGCACGAGTGGTCCCACGCCAAACCCGGCTCGATCTACCACGCGCTGAAGCAGATGGCGAAGCAGGGGCTGCTGCACGCGCACGAGGTCGCGCCGAGCACGGTGGGCGGGCCGCCGCGCGTCGAGTACGAGCTGACGGAGGCCGGCGCGGAGGAGTACTTCGCGCTGCTGCGCGAGGCGCTGACCACGTACGACCAGAAGACGGACGTCCTGTCGGCGGCCATCGGCTTCATGGTGGACCTGCCCCGCGAGGAGGCCGTGGAGCTGCTGCGCCGGCGGGTGTCGGCGCTCGACGCGTGGCGGGCGGAGGTCACCGGGTACTACACGCCGGAGGGCGGCCCGGAGCAGCTCGGGCACATCGGCGAGATCATGCACTTCTGGGTCCACTCGGCGGACGCCGGCAAGGAGTGGACGCTCGGTCTGATCGAGCGGATCGAGGGCGGGGCCTACGTCTTCGCGGGCGAGGGCGAGGCCTTCGTCGGGGTGCTCGCGGAGGGCGAGGAGAACCCGTATGCGAGCTAATCAAGTTTGATTAACGCCTCGCGAGGGCATACCCTCCTCCGTCATCGACCACTGGTCAAATTTGACTAAGAGGTTTCGGGAGGAAGCGGATGTCATCGGAAGCGGTCCTCGTGGAGGGCGCGCGGAAGCGGTACGGCCGGAAGGACGCCCTGGACGGGCTCGACCTCGCCGTCGGGCGGGGCACCGTCCACGGACTCCTCGGCCCCAACGGCGCGGGCAAGACCACGACCGTGAGGATCCTGGCGACCCTGCTGCGGCACGACGAGGGCCTGGTGCGGGTCGCGGGACACGACGTACGGACCGGGGCCCGGGAGGTGCGGCGGCGGATCGGGCTCCTCGGGCAGCACGCCGCACTGGACGAGGAGCTGGGCGGCCGGCAGAACCTGGAGATGTTCGGCAGGCTCCACCACCTGGGCGCCCGGCGGGCCGGCACCCGGGCCGACGAGCTCCTGGAGCGCTTCGGCCTCGCGGACACCGGCCGCAAGCCCGTCCGGCAGTACAGCGGCGGCATGCGGCGGCGGCTCGACCTGGCCGCCTCGCTGATCACCGACCCCCAGGTGCTCTTCCTCGACGAGCCGACGACCGGCCTCGACCCCCGGGGGCGCAGGGAGGTCTGGGAGGCCGTGCGCTCCCTGGTCGGCGGGGGCACGACCGTCCTGCTGACCACGCAGTACCTGGAGGAGGCCGACCGGCTCGCCGACCGGATCTCGGTCGTGGACCGGGGCAGGGTCGTCGCCGAGGGCACGCCCGACCGGCTCAAGGCGCGCGTGGGCGCCGACCGCCTCGACGTGGTCGTCCGGGACGCGGCGCGGCTCGACGAGGCGGCCGGCCTGCTGCCCGTGGAGCGGGCGGAGGTGGTCGTGGACGCCGACCGGCGGCGGCTCAGCGCACCGGTCGCGGACCGGACGGCCGCCCTCGCCGAGACCGTCCGGGCGCTCGGCGCGGCCGGGATCGAGGCGGAGGACATCGCGCTGCGGCGGCCGACGCTGGACGAGGTCTTCCTGCACCTGACCGGACGTGAGAAGGAGGCGGCGGCATGAGCGCGGTACGACCGGAGGCGGGGCCGGGCGTGGCGGGGACGGCGGAGGCGGCGGTGTCGGGGGCGGGCGTGGCGTACGTGGTGAGCGACTGCCTGACGATGACCCGGCGCGAACTCGCCCACTGGGCGCGGCAGCCGGTGCAGGTCCTCGTGGGGCTCGTCTTCCCGGTGATGCTGCTGCTGATGTTCGGCTATCTGGTCGGCGGCGGGCGGACCGTCGACGGCGACTACGTCGACTACCTGGTGCCCGGGATGCTCACGCTGACCATGGCCTTCGGCCTCGAAGGCACGATGACGGCGGTGACGCGGGATCTGGACAAGGGCGTGATCGACCGGTTCCGCTCGATGCCGATGGCCGACGGGGCGGTCCTCGTGGGGCGGGCGGCCGCCGACATGCTCCAGTCGGCGGTGGGACTCCTCGTGCTGGTCGGCGTGGGATGCGCGATCGGCTGGCGGGCGGACGGCGGCCCGGGAGCCGCCCTCGGCGCGCTGGGGCTGCTGCTCCTGCTGCGCTTCGCGATGCTGTGGATCGGGATCTTCCTGGCCCTGGTCGCGGGACGGGCGGAGCTGGTGCAGGCCGTGCAGATCCTGGTCTGGCCGGTCGGCTTCCTCTCCAACGCCTTCGCCTCGCCGGACTCGATGCCGGGCTGGCTCGGCACGGTCGTGGAGTGGAACCCGATGTCGGCGACCGCGACGGCCGTGCGCGACCTCTTCGGCAATCCTGGCGGCGAGCCGGGACACCTGACGGCGGCGGTGGTGTGGCCGCTGGCGCTCCTGGCGCTCTTCCTCCCGCTGGCGGTGCGGAGGTTCGGGCGGCTCGGGAGGTAGCCGGCGCGGAGGCGGGTGTGCGGGGCCGCGGTCAGCGCAGGGCGTTGCCCTGGTGGTCGAGTTCGAGCTGCGGGCGGCCGGTGACGATCAGCCAGGCGGGGAGCGAGGCCAGGCAGAGGAGGGAGAGCACCGCGGGGGAGGCGGCGAGGGCGGCGCCCGTGAAGAGGCTGATCCAGCCCTGCCGGGTGGTGGCGAGCAGGACGCCGAGGACGGCGGAGGAGACGGCGACGGCCGGCTGGACCTCGGGGACGAGGGCCTGGGCGAGCAGTCCGAACGACGCTCCGATGAAGACGGCGGGGAAGATCCGGCCGCCCCGGAAGCCGCAGGAGGCGGCGACGAGCAGGGCCAGGAGCTTGACGACGGCGAACTTGGCGAGCTCGCCGGAGGACCAGGCGCCGATCGAGGCGGTGAGCTCCTTGGTCTCCTCCAGGCCCTTGAAGAGGGTCTCCTTCCCGCCGAGGGCGCCCAGGAGGCCGAGGACCAGCCCGCCGAGGGGCAGCATCAGCATGGGGTGCCGCAGGCGCCGGAAGGCGGCGTGGAGGCGGGGGAAGAGGTAGCAGGAGGCGAGGCCGAGGACGGCCGCGGCGGAGGCGATCACCAGGGCGGCGAGGAGGTCGACGAGGCCGGGGTCGGTCAGCGGCGGGAGCCCCACGTCGAAACTGGGCTCGGAGATCAGCTCGGTGGTCATCGCCCCGGCGCCGGCGGCGACGAGGGGGGCGAAGAGCCGGTCCCAGAGGGAGCCGCGGCCCGGCCGGCCGACCAGGGCCTCGGAGAGGACGAGGGCGGCCGCCACCGGGGTGCCGAAGAGGGCGCCGATGGTGGCGGCCGAGGCGAGCGAGACCCAGACGGCGCCCGGCATGGCGGGTGCCGCCTTGCCGCCGAGCCAGAAGGCGAGGGCGATGTTGGAGGCGATGATCGGATTCTCGGGGCCGAGGCTGACGCCGCCGGCCAGCGAGAGGGTGCTCGCCAGCAGCAGCCCCGGCACCACCCCCGGGGCGAGCGGTGCTCCGCCGAGCCCCTCGGAGGCCGGGTCGGGTCCGGCGTGGCCGGGCACCTTCCACACCACGAGCCCCACGGCGACGCCCGTCGCCGTGAGCATGGCGATCGTCCAGGGGGCGGAGTGGTTCCCGATGCCGAGCGCGTCCGGCAGGTCGTCCCAGAGCACGCCCTGGAACTTCTCGGCGAGGGCGCTGATCCCGAGGAACAGCAGGCTCGCCCCCACCCCGACGACCAGGGCGGGCAGGATCTGGGGGAGCAGGATCCGGACGGGCGCCTCCACGGGAGGCGGAGCATGATCGGTGGCCACCGGCCCACCATAAGTGAGTGAAAGGGGCGTAATGCCCCGAACCGCTCGTCGGGGGCGGCGAGGCCGGCACCCGGGCGGGCACTTGCACCTCACGTCGCGTCAGGACCCAGGCTGAACGGCGTACCGACAGAGAAAGGGGCGGACGGCCGATGGGCTACTCCGTGGGACAGGTGGCCGGCTTCGCCGGGGTCACGGTGCGCACCCTGCACCACTACGACGCGATCGGGCTGCTCTCGCCGGGCGGCCGCAGCACGGCGGGCCACCGCCGCTACGACGACGCGGACCTCGACCGGCTCCAGCAGATCCTGTTCTACCGGGAGCTCGGCTTCCCCCTCGAAGAGGTCGCCGTCCTCCTCGACGACCCGCACGCCGACCCGCGGGAGCACCTGCGGCGACAGCACGTGCTGCTGACCGCGCGGATCGGCGAGCTCCAGAGGATGGCGGCGGCCGTCGAGCACGCCATGGAGGCGAAGAAGATGGGCATCAACCTCACTCCCGAGGAGAAGTTCGAGGTCTTCGGGGACAAGGACCCCGACCGGTTCGCGGCCGAGACCGCCCGCCGCTGGGGCGGCTCCCACTCCCACGAGCAGGCCCGTGCCCGCGCCGCCGCGTACGGCAAGGAGGACTGGCAGCGGATGAAGGACGAGGTGGACGCCTGGGGCGCCGCCTACGCCGCCCTGATGGGCGAGGGCCGGGACCCGGGGTCGGAGGAGGCGATGGACCTCGCCGAGGCCCACCGCCGCCACCTCACCACCTGGTTCTTCGAGTGCCACCCCAGGACCCATGTGGAGCTCGCCGAGATGTACGTCGCCGACGAGAACTTCCACGCGTTCTACGAGGCGATCCACCCCGGCCTCCCCGAGCACCTGCGGGAGGCCGTCCGGGCGAACGCCGAGCGCCGGGCGGCCTGACCGACCGCGCCCGGCCCCGCCCGTCCGGACACCGCCCCGGGCGGGCGGGGCCGCGCCGCCCGCCCGGCCGCGCCGCCCGCCCGGCCGCGCCGCCCGCCCGGCCGCGCCGCCCGCCCGGCCGCGCCGCCCGCCCGGCCGCGCCGCCCGCCCGGCCGCGCCCACGCGGTGCCTCAGGCGCGCGGCGCGATCACCACCGCCGTGCCGTACGCGCAGACCTCCGTGCCCACGTCCGCCGCTTCCGTCACGTCGAAGCGGAACATGAGCACGGCGTTCGCGCCGCGCGCCTTCGCCTGCTCCACCAGGCGCTCCATGGCCTGGTTGCGGGTCTGCACGAGGGTCTTGGTCAGACCCTTCAGCTCACCGCCGACCATCGACTTCAGCCCCGCGCCGATCTGGCTGCCCAGATGGCGGGAGCGGACGGTGAGCCCGAAGACCTCACCGATCACCTGCCGGACCTCGAAGCCCGGCACGTCGTTCGTCGTCACGACCAGCACGTCGGGGTGCGGCCCCTGGCCGCCCCCGTACTCGTCGATGCCCATCGGCATGCACCTCCTGACCCCCAAGCCTCGGGCCGGTCCGGCGGGTCCGCATCCCGTGGGAGCCGGGTGGAACCGGGTGCTCGCGGTCCGCGTTGATAGCTTGGGGCCAGTCGTCCCCCAAGCCCCCACCGACCGCAGGAGCCCGGAACCCGTGAACACGCTTGCCCTCGGACCGAGCTGGCTGGACCCGGACTATCTGATCCAGACCTTCGGTCTGATCGGTGTCCTGGTCATCGTCTTCGCCGAGTCCGGCCTCCTCATCGGGTTCTTCCTGCCCGGCGACTCGCTGCTCTTCACGACCGGCCTGCTCGTCACCACCAACAAGCTCGACACGCCGCTGTGGCTGGTGTGCACCCTGGTGGTGGTCGCCGCCGTCCTCGGCGACCAGGTCGGCTACCTCTTCGGCCGGAAGGTCGGCCCGTCCCTCTTCAAGCGCCCCGACTCCAAGCTCTTCAAGCAGGAGAACGTCGAGAAGGCGCACGAGTTCTTCGAGAAGCACGGACCGAAGTCGCTGATCCTGGCCCGCTTCGTGCCCATCGTCCGGACGTTCACGCCGATCATCGCCGGCGTGAGCCGGATGAACTACCGCTCGTTCATCATCTTCAACCTCATCGGCGGCCTGCTGTGGGGCGCGGGCGTGACCCTGCTCGGCTCCGCCCTCGGCAAGGTCGAGTTCGTCCACAAGCACATCGAGCTGATCCTCGTCGGGATCGTCCTGATCTCCGTGGTTCCCGTCGTGATCGAGCTCCTCCGGGCCCGCTCCCAGTCGAAGAAGACCCCGCCCCGCAGCGACCACGACGCCCCCGGCACCCCGAACCCGCCGGGCTCCCGCGGCCGCCACGCCAAGCGGTAGGACCGAGCTAGAAGCCCCGGGTGCGCTTCGCCGCGCGCCGTGCCGCCGCCGCGCCCGGGGCCTGCATGAACAGGCGGGCCAGCTCGCTCCCCAGGTTCACGCCGATCGCGATCGCCAGGGCGAGCGCCGCCGCCTTCGCCAGCGAGGCGAAACCCTGGTCCAGGTTGTGCTGGGCGATCGCGAGCACCCCGAAGTACGTCGCCGAACCGGGCAGCAGCGGCCCGATCGCCGCCGTCACGTACGGCAGCGACGAGGTGTGGTGGTAGCGGGCGATCAGCTGCCCGAAGAGGCCCACCAGACCGGCCGCCACCGCCGTCGCCATCACCGCCGAGGCCTCGGCGGTCACCGCGATCGACGCGTACACCACCCACGCCACCCCGCCGTTCAGCGTCGCGAAGAGCACCGTCGCCCGCGACTGCTGCAGCAGGATCGCGAAGGTCGCGCACAGCACCATCGACGCCAGGATCTGCACCACCGGCCGCTCCACCGGCCGCAGCACCCCCTCCGGATTCAGCTGCGCGTCGAACTGCACCGCCACGTACAGCACCGACAGCACGCCCACCACGATCGCGACGAAGAAGTACGCGACCTCCAGGAGCCGGGCCGAGGCCGTGATGTAGAAGCCGGTCAGACCGTCCTGCACGGCCGCGACCAGCGCCCGCCCCGGGATCAGCGCGAACAGCCCACCGGTGATCACCGCCGAGGGCCGCAGGTCCGCGTGCAGCAGCGTCAGGAGCACCCCCATCGCCGCCGGCGGCATCGCCGCCACCAGGAACTGGTAGAACTCCGGCATCCCGCGCCCCGCGAACAGCCACGCCAGCCGGTCGCCGAGGACCGCGCCGAGGGCCGCCACGAAGAACACCGTCGGACCGCCGCCCAGCAGCACCGAGGCCGCACCGGCCAGGACGCCGGCCGCCGCCGTCAGCGCCCAGCCCGGGTACGGGTGCCGGTTCCGCCGGATCTCCGCGAGCCGCCGGTACGCCTCCTCCGGCGTCACCTCGTGCGCCTGCGCGTTGATGTCCGCCAGCAGCTGGTAGACGGCCGCGAGCCGCGTGTAGTCCGTGCCCCGGCGGCGCACCGTCCGGTTCGCCGTGACCGGGTCGTCCACCAGCGAGGGCTGGTAGGTGACGGACAGCAGCGTGAAGGTGACCGTCGGCTCCACCCGGTCCAGACCGTACGAGCGGCAGATCGCGAACATCGCCGCCTCGACGTCCTCCGCGCCCTCCCCGCCCGCGAGCAGCAGCTCGCCGATGCGCAGCGCCAGGTCGAGCACGCGCGGCACCGAGGGCCCGGACTCGTCCTCCTTGCGCGGCGCCTCCGGCACCGGCCGCTCGCCCACCGGCAGCCGCAGCATCGTCCGCATCCGGTCCTGCCACGGCGCGTCCTTCGAGAGCCGCACCAGCGGCACCCCGTACGCCGGGGTGAAGGCGGGCGGCGAGTCCTTCGCCGAGTACGTGGCGGGAGGCGCGAACGCCGAGCCCTCCGGCTCCTGCGGCGGCTCCGGCACCAGACCGGGCGGAAGAGCGAACTCCGAGGTCGGGTGCTCCTCCTCGGGCGGCGTCGGCTGCTCCACCCCCGCCGGCGGCACGAACGCGCTCCGCGCCTCGTCCGACTGCGGCTTCCGGTCCTCAGGAGCACCGTCCTCCGGCTCCGCCACCACGCCCTCCGCCCTCATCCCCGGGGAATCCTGGATTCCAGTATGAAGGTGCGACAGACACGCGAAAGGCGGTGCACCCCAAGAGGTGCACCGCCTTCACACGACCCGAGGGGCACGGGGCTCAGTGGCCGCCCTGCTCCTTGGCGCGCGCGAACGACTTCTCGATCTCGGCCTCGGCCTCGGCGCGACCCACCCAGTCCGCGCCCTCGACCGACTTGCCCGGCTCCAGGTCCTTGTAGACCTCGAAGAAGTGCTGGATCTCCAGGCGGTCGAACTCGGCCACGTGGTGGATGTCGCGCAGGTGCTCCATGCGCGGGTCCGTCGCCGGGACGCACAGCAGCTTGTCGTCGCCGCCGGCCTCGTCCGTCATGCGGAACATGCCGATGGCGCGGCACTTGATCAGGCAGCCCGGGAAGGTGGGCTCGTCGAGGATGACGAGCGCGTCCAGCGGGTCGCCGTCCTCACCGAGGGTGTTCTCCACGTAGCCGTAGTCGGTCGGGTAGGCCGTCGACGTGAAGAGACGACGGTCCAGGCGGATGCGACCGGTCTCGTGGTCGACCTCGTACTTGTTCCGCGATCCCTTCGGGATCTCGATGAGAACGTCGAACTCCACGGGTGGCTCCTCCTGAATCAACACAAGTGAATGCTCGCGACGACGCGCGGTGATTAAGTGTCCCTCACGCACGTGTGTGATCGCGAAAGGGGCTGGTCAGCAATGCCGGAGCCGAGGACGTGGCAGCTCACGGCGGGCTCCGCCGCCCTCGGTCTCGTCCTGGCCGCCGTCGCGGTGACCGCGGCCGGACCGTGGGACGGAGGCCAGCGTACGGCCGAGCGGGCCCGCGCCGCCGCCCCCGCGGCGGGTGGCACGCGTCACGCCCCGCCCCCGGCGCCCGCCGCGCCCCGCCAGCCCGCGCCCGCGCCCAGCGCCCCCGGCGTCCTCACCGCCCTGCACGCCCCCGCCCCCGCCGCGCACGCCGCCGACCTCGCCACCGTCCTCGTCCCCCTCCTCGCCGACCCCGGCCTCGGCACGCTCCGCACCGCCTCCGTCGTCGACACCGCCACCGGGGAGCAGCTCTACGGCGAGGGCGCCGGCACCCCCATGACCCCCGCCTCCACCGTCAAGATCGCCACCACCGCGGCCGCGCTCTCCGCCCTCGGCCCCGACCACCGCATCCCCACCACCGTCACCGCCGCCCCCGACGGCGGAAGCGTCACCCTCACCGGCGGCGGCGACCCCACCCTCGACCCCGCCCGCCTGGGAACCCTCGCCGCCGACACCGCCCGCGCCCTCAGGACCCGCGGCCGCACCTCCGTACGCCTCGCCTACGACACGAGCCTCTACCGGGGCCCCGCACTCCACCCCATCGGCCCCAACGAGAACCTCGCCCCCGTCGTCGCCCTCATGACCCGCGAAGGACGCCTCGACGACAGCACCGGCGGCCCCGCCCCCCGCACCGCCGACCCGGCCCGCGACACCGCCACCGCCTTCGCGGAACTCCTCACCCGGGCCGGAATCGAGATCACCGGGAGCCCCGCCCCCGGACCCACCCCCAAGGGCGCCCCCCTCGCCCGTACGTACTCCGCCCCCCTCGCCGACCTCGTCGAGCGGACCCTCACGAACAGCGACAACGACCTCGCCGAGGCCCTCGCCCGGCAGACCGCCCTCGCCCGCAGACAGCCCGCCAGCTTCCAGGGCGCCGAGAAGGCCGTGCACGACGAGCTCGCCCGCCTCCGCCTCCCCGTCACCGGCGCCCGCTTCGCCGACGGCAGCGGACTCGACCGCCGCGACCGCGTCTCCGCCGCCCTCCTCACCGGCCTCCTCACCCGAGCGGCCGACCCCGCCCACCCCGCCCTGCGCCCCCTCCTCACCGGACTGCCCGTCGGCGGCTTCACCGGCACCCTCGCCGGCCGCTTCGACACCGCCCCCGCGGGCGCCGGGCTCGTCCGCGCCAAGACCGGCACCCTCACCGGCGTCAACACGCTCGCCGGAACCGTCGTCACCCCCGACGGACGCCTCCTCGCCTTCGCGTTCCTCGCCGGCCGCACCACTTCGCCGTACGAGGCGCAGCCCGCCCTGGACCGGCTCTCCGCCGCCCTCGCCGGCCAGAACTGACCACCGCCCCACCCCCCGCCCACCCGTGTCCGAACCGCACCGAACCCTGACCGAACAGGCGCCGAACCCGTACGGTTGACGCATGACGAGCATCGGTGGCGCAGGCACATCCGGGATGGTCGACTGGAACCTCGCGGTCGCGACCGCGACCCGCCTCGTGCGGCCCGGACCCGAAGTCAGCCGCGACGAGGCCCGCGAGGTCGTCGCCGAACTCCGCAGACACGCCAAGGCCTCCGAGGAACACGTCCGCGCCTACACCCGGATGATCCCCGAGGGCACCGAACCCCACGACACCCCCGTCCTCGTCGTCGACCGCGCCGGCTGGATCAAGGCCAACGTGGCGGGCTTCCGCGAACTCCTCACCCCGCTCCTCGGCAAGATGCAGGAACGCCGCTCCGCCACCCCCGGCAGCGCCATGCTCGGCGCCGTCGGCGGCAAGGTCACCGGCGTCGAACTCGGCATGCTGCTGTCCTTCCTCGCCTCCCGCATCCTCGGCCAGTACGAGACCTTCGCCCCCGCCACCCGCGACCTCCCCGCCGGCGCCGACGGCGGCGGACGCCTCCTCCTCGTCGCCCCCAACATCGTCCACGTCGAACGGGAACTCGACGTCTCCCCCCACGACTTCCGCCTCTGGGTCTGCCTCCACGAGGAGACCCACCGCACCCAGTTCACCGGCGTCCCCTGGCTGCGCGACCACCTCCAGGGCGAGATCCAGTCGTTCCTCGCCGCCACCGACGTCGACCCCGGCACCGTCGTCGAACGCCTCCGCGAAGCCGTCCAGACCCTCGCCGGCGGCCGCCCCGAAGGAGAGGAGGGCGAACCCTCCCCCTCCCTCGTCGAACTCGTCCAGACACCCGAACAACGCGAGATCCTCGGCCGCCTCACCGCCGTCATGTCGCTGCTCGAAGGCCACGCCGACTACGTCATGGACGGCGTCGGACCCCAGGTCGTCCCCTCCGTCGCCGAGATCCGCGAGAAGTTCCAGGCCCGCCGCGCCCGCGGCGCCTCCCGCCTCGACCTCGCCCTGCGCCGACTCCTCGGCCTCGACGCCAAGCTCCGCCAGTACCGCGACGGCGAACGCTTCGTCCGCTCCGTCGTCGACCAGGTCGGCATGGACGGCTTCAACCGCGTGTGGACCTCGCCCAACACGCTCCCCACCAAGGCCGAGATCGCCGCACCCGCCGACTGGATCGCGAGGGTGCACCGTAAGGCAGACTCCTGAGGCGGATGCGGCACACGACACAGGAACATGTCAGAACACCCCACCAATCACCCATCCGAGGGACCCTGAGCAGGGGGTGAGGCGTGCAATGCTCGGGTAACGGCCGGGTTTCTGTCACCATCGACGCACTCTGAGTGACCGAACCCCCCTTTCCGACCGTTAAGACTCCGACCGAGGCACCCCACCCCCATCACGAAGGGCACCGGACATGGGTCCCCATCCTGCGGTCGCGGCGATACGCCTGGCGGTCCGCCGCGTACTCCACGACGTCCTCACCGACCACACGACCGGCCACGAACCGCTCGTGCTCGTCGCCTGCTCCGGCGGCGCCGACTCCATGGCACTCGCCTCCGCCCTCGCCTTCGAGGCCCGCAAACTCCCCGTACGCGCCGGCGGCATCACCGTCGACCACGGCCTCCAGGACGGCTCCGACACCCGGGCCACCGAGGTCGCCGGGCGCATGACCGCCCTCGGCCTCACCCCCGCCGAGGCCGTCGCCGTCACCGTCGGCCGCGAAGGAGGGCCCGAAGCCGCCGCCCGCGACGCCCGGTACGCCGCCCTCGACGCCGCCGCCGAACGCCACGGCGCCACCGCCGTCCTCCTCGGCCACACCCGGGACGACCAGGCCGAAACCGTTCTCCTCGGCCTCGCCCGCGGCTCCGGCATCCGCTCCCTCTCCGGCATGGCCGCCGTCTCCGGCACCTCCGGCCGCTACCGCCGCCCCTTCCTCCAGCTCGACCGCCAGACCGTCCGCAAGGCCTGCATCGCGCAGGAGCTCGCCGTCTGGGACGACCCCCACAACAGCGACCCCGCCTACACCCGCTCCCGGCTCCGCCACGAAGGCCTCCCCGCCCTCGAGAAGGCCCTCGGCAAGGGCGTCGTCGAAGCCCTCGCCCGAACGGCCCAGCTCTCCCGCGACGACGCCGACGCCCTCGACACCTGGGCCGCCGACGCCGAGACCGCCGTACGCGACGAGGCGGGCGCCCTCGAATGCGCCAAACTCTTCGGGCTGCCCCCCGCCGTACGCCGCCGGGTCCTGCGCCGCGCCGTCATCGCCGAGGGCGCACCCGCCGGCTCCCTCTTCGCCCGGCACATCGAAGAAGTCGACCGGCTCATCACCGGCTGGCGCGGCCAGGGAGCCATCAACCTGCCCGGCCGCGTCGAAGCCCGCCGCCAGGGTGGCAGACTGGTTATCCGGCAAGGCTGACGCACGCTGCAACGAAAGTGACCCGGGTGAACGAGAAGGACATGGGCACCGACCTCCAGTCGGTGCTCATCACCAAGGAAGAGATCGACGCCAAGCTGGCAGAGCTGGCCGCGAAGATCGACGCGGAATACGCGGGCAAGGACCTGCTCATCGTCGGCGTCCTCAAGGGCGCCGTGATGGTGATGGCGGATCTGGCTCGCGCCCTTTCCACCCCCGTCACCATGGACTGGATGGCCGTCTCCTCCTACGGTGCGGGCACCCAGTCCTCCGGCGTCGTCCGGATCCTCAAGGACCTCGACACCGACATCAAGGGCAAGCACGTCCTGATCGTCGAGGACATCATCGACTCCGGCCTGACCCTGTCCTGGCTGCTGTCGAACCTCGGCTCCCGCGAGCCCGCCTCCCTCGAGGTGTGCACCCTCCTGCGCAAGCCGGAGGCCGCGAAGGTCGCCATCGACGTCAAGTGGATCGGCTTCGACATCCCCAACGAGTTCGTCGTCGGCTACGGCCTCGACTACGCCGAGAAGTACCGGAACCTCCCGTTCGTCGGCACGCTCGCCCCGCACGTCTACGGCGGCTGAGAACTCGGCCCCTCGGGGAACCCGCACCGCCTTCCCTCCGTTGAACCACGGGAAGGCGGTCGCGGGCGACGATGCTGAGGTACCGTCCGAAGAACAGCTTTTTCACACAGCAGCTCTCACAGCAGCATTTTCCTACGGGCAGGAGGGACGGAGCGTCATCGCTCCGTATGGATGGACGTGAAGCGATACTTCCGTGGGCCGGTCATGTGGATCGTGCTGGCCGTCCTCGCCGTGGTCGTGCTGATGCAGGTCGTCGGCTCGTCCGAGGGCTACAAGACGGTGGACACCGGCCAGGTCGTCCAGGCGATCGACAAGAACCAGGTCAAGCAGGCAAAGCTCACCACCGGTGACGAGCAGATCATCAAGATCGACCTCATCGACGGTCAGAAGATCAACAAGGCCGACAAGGTCCAGGCCAGCTACATCGGCTCCCAGGGCGCGGACCTCGCCGACAAGCTGCAGGAGAAGTTCGAGGCCGGGCAGATCGAGAAGGGCTACACCGTCTCCCCGACGAAGCAGTCGCCCTTCGTCTCGATCCTGCTCTCGCTCCTCCCCTTCGTCCTCATCGTGGTCGTCTTCCTCTTCCTGATGAACCAGATGCAGGGCGGCGGCTCCCGCGTCATGCAGTTCGGCAAGTCCAAGGCGAAGCTCATTACCAAGGACACCCCGAAGACCACGTTCGCCGACGTCGCCGGCTCGGACGAGGCCGTCGAGGAACTCCACGAGATCAAGGAGTTCCTCCAGGAACCCGCCAAGTTCCAGGCCGTCGGCGCCAAGATCCCCAAGGGCGTCCTGCTCTACGGCCCGCCCGGAACCGGCAAGACGCTCCTCGCGCGCGCCGTCGCCGGCGAGGCCGGAGTGCCCTTCTACTCGATCTCCGGCTCCGACTTCGTCGAGATGTTCGTCGGCGTCGGCGCCAGCCGCGTCCGCGACCTCTTCGAGCAGGCCAAGGCCAACGCACCCGCGATCGTCTTCGTCGACGAGATCGACGCCGTCGGACGCCACCGCGGCGCCGGCCTCGGCGGCGGCCACGACGAGCGCGAGCAGACCCTCAACCAGCTCCTCGTCGAGATGGACGGCTTCGACGTCAAGGGCGGCGTGATCCTCATCGCCGCCACCAACCGTCCCGACATCCTCGACCCCGCCCTCCTGCGCCCCGGCCGCTTCGACCGGCAGATCGCCGTCGACCGCCCCGACATGCAGGGCCGCCTGGAGATCCTCAAGGTCCACCAGAAGGGCAAGCCGGTCGCCCCGGACGTCGACCTCGGCGCCGTCGCCCGCCGCACCCCCGGCTTCACCGGCGCGGACCTCTCCAACGTCCTCAACGAGGCGGCGCTCCTCACCGCCCGCGGCGACCAGAAGCTGATCGACAACAAGGCTCTGGACGAGGCGATCGACCGCGTGGTCGCGGGCCCGCAGAAGCGGACCCGCATCATGTCGGACAAGGAGAAGAAGATCACCGCGTACCACGAGGGCGGTCACGCCCTGGTCGCGGCGGCCTCGCCGAACTCCGACCCCGTCCACAAGATCACCATCCTGTCCCGCGGCCGTGCCCTGGGCTACACGATGGTCCTGCCGGACGAGGACAAGTACTCCACCACGCGCAACGAGATGCTCGACCAGCTCGCGTACATGCTGGGTGGCCGCGCCGCCGAGGAACTGGTCTTCCACGACCCGACCACCGGCGCCGCGAACGACATCGAGAAGGCCACCGCCACGGCCCGCGCGATGGTCACCCAGTACGGCATGACCGAGCGCCTCGGTGCCATCAAGTTCGGCGGCGACAACACCGAGCCCTTCCTCGGCCGCGAGATGGCCCACCAGCGCGACTACTCCGAAGAAGTCGCCGCACTGGTCGACGAAGAGGTCAAGAAGCTCATCGAGACCGCCCACAACGAGGCCTGGGAGATCCTCGTCGAGAACCGCGACGTCCTCGACAACCTGGTCCTCGCCCTCCTGGAGAAGGAGACGCTGGGCAAGGAGGAGATCGCCGAGATCTTCGCCCCCATCGTCAAGCGCCCGGCCCGCCCGGCCTGGACCGGCTCCAGCCGCCGCACCCCCTCCACGCGTCCGCCGGTGCTCTCCCCCAAGGAGCTCGCCCTGACGAACAGCGCGAACGGCTCGGCGACCCCGGCGGTCGACACCACCAAGGGCATCGACATCGCCCCGGTCGAGACCCCCGAGGACTGACCGCCCGGCCACCCCGGAATGGAAGCCGCGCCCCCACAGGTTCTAGCCTGTGGGGGCGCGGCTCTTTCGCGCGCACACAGGCAGACGGAACGAGGCACAGGATGACCGACCCGGTGACGCTGGACGGCGAGGGCACGATCGGCGAGTTCGACGAGAAGCGCGCCGAGAATGCCGTACGGGAGCTCCTCATCGCGGTCGGCGAGGACCCGGACCGCGAGGGTTTGCAGCAGACACCCGCGCGCGTTGCACGTGCATACAAGGAATTGCTGGCAGGTATGCGTCAGGAGCCAGAAGATGTCCTGACCACGACTTTTGACCTCGGGCATGACGAAATGGTCCTCGTGAAGGACATTGAACTCGTTAGCTTCTGTGAACATCATTTGCTCCCGTTCCATGGCGTGGCCCATGTGGGCTACATCCCTGCGGAGAGCGGGAAGATCACGGGACTCTCGAAGCTGGCGCGTCTGGTCGATGTGTTCGCACGGCGCCCGCAGGTCCAGGAGCGTCTGACGACCCAGATCGCCGATTCGCTGATGAAGATCCTTGAGGCCCGTGGCGCGATCGTCGTGATCGAGGCCGAGCACATGTGCATGTCGCTCCGCGGCATCCGCAAGCCGGGCGCGAAGACGACGACCTCGGCGGTGCGTGGTCAACTTCGTGACGCTACTACACGTGCTGAGGCTATGTCCCTGATATTGGCCCGCTAGTAGCGGACTGTCCGTCTTGCTCCCTACCGTCCTTGATCAGCGGAGTTCCTCGCTGATCAAGGGGGCGGTATGGGGTACGGGCCGACCAGCAAGATGCTGGTCAACCTGGTGGACGGCTGCACGCAGGCCAAGAACGTGGTGCCGGGCAGCGTGATGTGGACGCTGGACGGCGACCGGACGGTGCGGACCACGGTCGTGGACGTGACGGCGGTGAAGGGGCGGCAGGCCGTCGATGTGGTCACGGACCACATGACCTTCACCGTCGGCCCGGATCTGCTGCTGCTCACTCCGGAGGGGTGGAAGCGTGCGGCGGACGTGGCAGGGACGGCAGTCGCCTGGACGCATGCGCGGAAACTGTGTCGGGAGCGGCTGACCATCTGGCCGGGGTACGAGTTCGGTTACTTCGTGGGGGCCACCTGCGCCGACGGCACGGTCGGCAAGAACTATGTGTCGCTGGTGGTGAACGAGGAAGCCTTCGCAATGCGCTACGCGGCCGCTCTGACGTCCTGCACAGGACTGCCGTCTCGCCTGGAGGCGGTGACTCGGCCATCCGGCTACCTGAAGCGGGATCTGCCCGGCTTCCGCGTGCGAGTGGTCTCCTCGTACCTCTCGGACGCGCTGCGGCACTACGTGGGCGGGGATGCACACCACATGCGGCACCGCTTCCCCCGGGTTGTCCTGCGGGACCTAGAGACCTTCAAGGGGTTCCTCGACGGATACATCGAAGGTGACGGCTGCCCTATCAAGGGATGGGACGCGCGTGTGATCACGAGCGCCAACGTTCCCTTCCTTGCCGAGATCGCCCCGATCATCGGGGCACGGTTCACTCCGCGAGCCAGGGACAAAGGCGCCTCGCGACTCTGCGTATCGGATCGTTGGACCAGCCGGGGCACCTTCACCCCCGAGCACCACCCCCTCGACCCGCCCGAGTCCTCCTGGATCAAGGTCCAAGAGGTCCGCCCCCGCCCCGCCCTAGGGGCGAAGCCCTTCACCTTCTACCGGTACAAGCTTTCCCCGCACCCCACCTTCCTGGTGAACGGGCACCTGGCGCGCGAGCCCTGGTAGGGGCCTACGCCGCCGGGGCGCGGTCCTTGTCGTCGTCCTCCGGGAGCTTGCAGACGCGCTCCAGGAAGAGGGCGGCGGCGATGACGGCGATGCCCGCCGCGACCGAGAAGGCGGCGTAGAGGGCCTGGTCGCGGCGGGCGGGGATGTCGAGGGAGCCGAGGAGGAAGACGCCCACGCCGCCGTACATGCCGGCGACGAGGGCGGCGACGAGGGCGCTCGCCTGGCCGAAGACGACCGCGCGGGCCGCCATGAGGGGTTCGACGCCCTTGGCGCCGGGGCGGCGCTCGCGCTGGGCCTTGAGGCGGGCGCGGATGGAGAGGGCGGTCGCGGTGAGGACGACGGCGATGACGGCGAGGACGATGGGCGCGGCGATCGGCACGCTGGGGAGGGTGCCGACCGAGTCCCAGAGGCGGGCGGCCCCCCAGGAGAGGATGCCGGCCACGAGGAACAGTCCGGTGAGCACTTTCAGCCGCAGTTGTTTCACCGGGTGTCCTTCGTGTGGTCGTCGTTCGTGGTCGCCGGGAGGTCTCCCCGAGCCTAACGACTACTCGGGCAGACGGAGTTCCAGGTCGGCGCGGGGGGTGACGCCTTCGTCGCCGAGGGAGGCGAGGAGGTCGGCGACCGGGCCGTGGCCGGGGAGCTGGGCGTCGGGGTCGACGTCGTGCCAGGGGGCGAGGACGAAGGCGCGCTGGTGGGCGCGGGGGTGCGGGAGGGTGAGGACGGGGTCCTCGGAGACGACGTCGGCGTAGGTGATGATGTCGACGTCGATGGTGCGGGCGCCCCAGCGCTCCTCGCGGATGCGGTGGAAGGCCTCTTCGACGGCGTGGGCCCGCTCCAGGAGGGAGGAGGGCGGCAGGGTCGTCTTCACGAGGGCGACGGCGTTGAGGTAGGAGGGCTGGGTGCCCGGCTCGACGCCCCAGGGGGCCGTCTCGTAGACGGGGGAGACGGCTTTGACCCGGAGGCCGGGCGTGTCGCCGAGGGCGTCGACGGCGCCCTGGAGGGTCTCCAGGCGGTTGCCGAGGTTGGCGCCGAGGGCGAGGACGGCCCAGCGGGGGTTGGAGAGGGTGGTGTCGGCGGCGTCGACGGTGGCGACGACGGAGGCCGGTACGGGCTGGACGGTGGGGTCGCTCTGCGTCGGCTTCATCGTCGGCTCCGGGTGATCGTGATGGTCACGTCGTCGAAGGGCACGGTGATGGGTGCGTCGGGCTTGTGGACGACGACCTCCACCTCTTGTACCCCGGTGTGGCTGAGGCATTGCTGGGCGATGCGCTCGGCGAGGGTTTCGATGAGGTCGACGGGCTCGCCCTGGACGACGTCGACGACCTCTTCGGCGACGATGCCGTAGTGCACCGTCTTGCTGAGGTCGTCGTCGGCGGCGGCCGGGCGGGTGTCCAGGCCGAGGACCAGGTCCACGATGAAGGTCTGGCCCTCCTCGCGCTCCTTGGGGAAGACGCCGTGGTGGCCTCGGGCCTTGAGGCCGCGCAGCGCGACACGATCCACGCGAATCACTCCTGCTGTCGTAGTTCGGGTGGCCACGCAGCCGGGTGCGGACGGCCGGGTGTCCACTTCGAATCTACCCGCGGGGACCGACAGTGTTTGTCCGTGGGGGGCGTGGGTGGGTCAGGCGGGGGGTTCTGTGGGGTCTGTGCCGGGTTCGGTGCCGTCCGTGTCCTCGGTCTCGCCGAGGACGGGGGAGGCGTGGTGGGACCAGATCCGCCAGCCGGCGGGTGTGCGGCGGAACACGTTGGTGGCGACGACGAGCTGGCCGACGAGGGGGCCGAGCTCGGCGCCGTCCTCGGCGGGTCCGCCGCTGAGGATGTTCTCGGTGCAGGTGACGAGGGCGGTGTCGTCGGCGAGGGCGATCCGCAGGTCGGTGAGGAAGAACTGGATGTAGTCGGTGTTCGCCATGATCAGGGCGTACGAGCGGAGCACCTCGCCGCGGCCGGTGAGGACGGGCCAGCCGGGGTGGACGCAGGTGACGGGGGTGGTGCCGTCGTCGAGCCAGAGGGCGGAGAGGCTTTCGAAGTCGCCGGTCTCCATGGCCCCGTAGAAGGCGGTGTTGGCGGCTTCGACGGCTGCTTCGTCGGTGGCTGCTGGGTCGGTGCGGCTCACGCGGCTCCTTCGACGGCCCTGGCGACGCGTACGGCGTCGGCGGTGGCGCGTACCTCGTGGACGCGGACGGCCCAGGCGCCGGTGTGGGCGGCGATGGCGGAGACGGCGGCGGTGGCGGCGTCGCGTTCGCGGGCGGGGGGCGGGGTGGCGCCTTCGCGGGTGAGGACGTGGCCGAGGAACCGTTTGCGGGAGGCGGCGACGAGGAGGGGGCGGCCGAGGGCGCGGAGGTCGGGGAGGTGGGCGACGAGGGCGAGGTCGTGGGGGGCGAGCTTGGCGAAGCCGAGGCCGGGGTCGATGACGATGCGCTCGGGGGCGACGCCGCCGTCGATGACGGCTTCCATGCGGGTGCGGAGTTCGGTCAGGACCTCGCCGACGACGTCGTCGTAGACGGCGAGGCTGTTCATGTCGGCGCTGAAGCCGCGCCAGTGCATGACGACGAAGGGGACCTCGGCGGCGGCGACGGCGGGGACCATGGCGGGGTCGGCGAGGCCGCCGCTGACGTCGTTGACGAGGACGGCGCCGGCTTCGACGGCGCGGGCGGCGACGGTGGCGCGCATGGTGTCGACGGAGACGGTGACGCCTTCGGCGGCGAGGCCGCGGACGACGGGGACGACGCGGCGGAGTTCTTCCTCCTCGTCGACGCGGGTGGCGCCGGGGCGGGTGGACTCGCCGCCGACGTCGACGAGGTCGGCGCCCTCGGCGACCAGGTCGAGGCCGTGTTTGACGGCGGCCGTGGTGTCGAACCAGCGGCCGCCGTCGGAGAAGGAGTCGGGGGTCACGTTGACCACGCCCATGACCGCGCAGCGGTCCCACTCCGGCAGGCCCCGGGCCGTGCCCCGGTCGATCGTCGCACTCATGTGTCCAGCGTAGGGCCCAGGGGCGATATCAGGCCGCGCGGACTTCTCGGTCGGGCGTCCGGGCGGGGGTGATGTGGGCGCAGGGGCGGGGGGTGGGGGCGGGGCGTCGGCGGGGGAAGGGGCGGGGCAGGGCGAGGTTCACGAAGCCTTCGGCCTGCATGGCGGCGAGGCCGATGCGGGGGAGGTCGCGGCTTTTGCGGTAGACGACGAAGCGGGGTTCCCAGCGTGGCCGGAATTTGGCGTTGAACTTGTAGAGGGACTCGATCTGGAACCAGCGGGAGAGGAAGACGAGGAGTCCGCGCCAGACGCGGAGGACGGGGCCGGCGCCGATCTTCTCGCCGCGGGCGAGGGCGGCGCGGAACATGGCGAAGTTGAGGGACACGCGGGTGATGCCGAGGCCGGGGGAGGCCTGGAGGGCGGCGACGATGAGCAGCTCGTTCATGCCGGGGTCGGCGGAGCGGTCGCGGCGCATGAGTTCGAGGGACATGCCGTCGGGGCCCCAGGGCACGAAGTGGATGATCGCTTTGAGGTCGCCGTAGGGGGCGTCGGTGTCGTCGGGGTCGTCGGTCTTGTGGGCGGTCGCTATGACGGCGTCGCCGTCGCCGGGGGCGCCGATGCGGCCGAGGGCCATGGAGAAGCCGCGTTCGGTGTCGGTGCCGCGCCAGGCGGCGGCGGCGCGGCGGACGCGTTCGAGTTCGTCGTCGTCGAGGTCTCGGACGCGGCGGACCTGGGTGGTGTAGCCGTTGCGTTCGATGCGCTTGACCATCTGGCGGACGTTGCGCATGGCCCGGCCGGAGAGGGAGAAGTCCGCGACGTCGACGACCGCCTCGTCGCCGAGTTCGAGGGCGTCGAGGCCGGTCTCCCGGGTCCAGACCTGGCCGCCGGTCTCGGAGCAGCCCATGACGGCGGGGGTCCAGGAGTGGGCCTTGGCCTCGTCCATGAAGCGTTCGATGGCGCCGGGCCAGGCTTCGACGTCGCCGATGGGGTCGCCGCTGGCGAGCATGACGCCGGAGACGACGCGGTAGCAGACGGCGGCCTTGCCGCTGGGGGAGAAGACGACGCCCTTGTCGCGGCGGAGGGCGAAGTGGCCGAGGGAGTCGCGGCCGCCGTGCTGGTCGAGGAGGGCCCGCAGGCGGGTCTCGTCCTCGTCGGTGAGGCGGGCGGCGGGGTGCTCGGGGCGGAAGGCCAGGTAGATGGTGGTGAGGGCGGTGAGCATGCCGAGGGCGCCGAGGGAGTAGCCGACGGTCCAGTCGACGCCCTTGGTGTAGGCGACGGGGCCCTCGACGCCGAGGAGGCCGTACAGGACGTGTTCGAGTCGGTCGGTGAGGCTGGGGCTGCCGATGACGCGGCGGGGGTGGGCGCTGACGATGACGAGGCCGAGGGCGATGGATCCGGCGCCCATGACGACGAAGTTGGCGAGCGCGCGCCAGCGGCTGCGGGGGTCGGGGAGGGCGGCGAATTCGCCCCGGTGGCGTACGAGGAGGGTGAGGAGGAGGAGGGAGAGGAGTGCGCCGAGGACGGAGTGGCGCCAGACGAACTGGGCGGCGGCGCCGAGGGGGAGGAGGACGACGGCGGCGCGCCAGGCGCGGCGTTTGTGCCGCTTGAGGCCGTGGGCGAGGAGCAGGAGGAGGACGCCGGCGCTCAGGGAGAGGGCGGCGGAGAGGGGGCCGAGGGTGCCGGGGAGGACTTCGGCGACGGCGTGCATGCGGCTGGCCCGGAAGCGGGGGAAGACCCCGGCCGCGATGTCGATGAGGCCGATGGCGGTGCAGGCCGTGCCGACGAGGGCGGGGACTTTCTCGGGGCGGGGGCCGCGGAGAATCCGCCGCATCCGAACCGGAACCAATCCGGATTTGTCCCCATCTACCGTGACAGACATGGCTTCCCGTACTTCTCGTGGTCCTGCGCAGGGTCTTTGACTCCGGTCGGGCCCTGCGGCGCGTGCGGGGGGCCGTTCCGGCTGGTGCGCCTTCTATGACGACGTCGTACCGGGCCGGGTTCATTCGACCCCAGGAAAATCTCGGAAAGAAGGCTCGGTCGTCTCATGGGTCTCACCAGCAACAAAGTCCTCGTGTCGGCCGTGGTGCTGGCCGTGGTGCTGTTCCTGGCCACGGTCTGGCTGTGGCCGAGACTGGCGCGGCGGGGCTGGCGGCCGGTCGTGGGCCGGGTGGGGCTGCTGCTCGTGACGCAGGTCGTGCTGTTCGCCGCGGTGGGGCTGGCGGCGAACCGGTCGTTCCTCTTCTACGGCTCGTGGGCCGACCTGTTCGGGCAGGAGCAGGAGATGGGGGTGGTCGTCGACCACGGGGCCGCCTCGAAGGACGTGCGGGTGGTGGGGACGCGGACGCTCGACGTGCCGGGTGGCGGTCGTCCGTCGGTCGGGGGCCAGATCCAGGAGGTCGTGCTCGCGGGGGAGCGGTCGGGGATCGTCTCGCCGGCCTATGTGTACCTGCCGCCGGAGTACTTCCAGGCCCGGTACGCGAAGCGGACGTTCCCGGCCTCGGTGGTGCTCACGGGGTATCCGGGGGCGGCGGAGAACCTGATCAAGGGGCTCAACTATCCGAAGGCGGCGTACCTCCAGGCGAAGGAGGGACGGATGCAGCCGATGATCCTGGTGCTGCTGCGCCCGACGGTGGCGCCGCCGAGGGACACCGAGTGCGTGGACATCCCGGGGGGTCCGCAGACGGAGACGTTCTTCGCGGAGGACCTGCCGAGGGCGGTCTCGAAGACGTACCGGGTGGGGACGAAGGCGCGGAACTGGGGGTTCATGGGGAACTCCACGGGTGGCTACTGCGCCCTGAAGATCGCCCTGCACCACCCGGACCGGTTCGCGGCGGGGGCGGGCTTCTCCGCGTACTACAAGGCGGCGGAGGACATCACCACCGGGGACCTGTTCCACGGGGACGACGCCCTGCGCAAGCGGGGCGACCTGCTGTGGAGCCTGGACCACGGGCGGTTGGGGAACACGTCGTTCCTGGTGACGTCGTCGAAGCACGGCGAGAACAACCTGAAGGGGACGCAGCAGTTCATCCGGAAGGTGAAGAGCCCGGCGCAGGTCTCGTCGATCGTGCTGGAGAGCGGCGGCCACAACTTCAACACCTGGAACCGCGAGCTCTCGCCCGGTCTCGTCTGGATGGGCGGGAAGCTCAGCGCGGACTGAGGCTCACCGGGCGGCTCGGCGGCTCGGCGGCTCGGCGGCTCGGCGGCTCGGTGTCTCGGTGCCTCGTCGGTCCGGAGGCCCGGCGGCAGTGGTCCGGCGGTCCGGCGGCGGTGGTCCGGTGCCCGTGGTTCAGCCTTCCGCGGGTGCCGTGGCCCGGCGCAGGGCGCGGTGGACGCCGGCCGGGGTGAGGACGCCGAGGGGCCGGCCGTCGTCGCCGGTGACGGTGAGGCGGCCGGTGTCGTGCTGGAGGAGCACGGCGAGGGCGTCCTTGAGGGAGGTCCCGAGGGGGACGGGGGCGCCGTCGTCCTCGCCGGGGCCGGTCGCGGGGTCGAGGTCGGCTTCGGTGACGGGGGTGACCGCGAGCCGCTTGAGGCCGCGGTCGCTGCCGACGAAGTCCGCGACGTACGGGGTGGCGGGGGAGCCGAGGACGGTGGCGGGCGTGTCGAACTGCTCGATGCGCCCCTGTCCGTAGACGGCCATGCGGTCGCCCATGCGGACGGCCTCCTCGATGTCGTGGGTGACGAGGAGGACCGTCTTGCGGACGGTGTCCTGGAGGGCGAGGAACTCGTTCTGGAGGCGCTCGCGGACGACCGGGTCGACGGCGCCGAAGGGCTCGTCCATGAGGAGGACGGGCGGGTCGGCGGCGAGCGCGCGGGCGACGCCGACGCGCTGGCGCTGGCCGCCGGAGAGCTGGGCGGGGTAGCGGGGGCCGTACACGGCTGGGTCGAGGCCGACGAGTTCGAGGAGTTCGGCGGCACGCGCGCGTGCGGCGGCCTTCTTCCAGCCGAGGAGGGCGGGGACGGTCGCGGTGTTGTCGAGGACGGTCCGGTGGGGGAAGAGCCCGACCTGCTGGATGACGTAACCGATCTTGCGGCGCAGGGCGACCGGGTCGACGCCGGCGATGTCCTGGCCGTCGACGAGGACGCGGCCCGAGGTCGGCTCCACGAGCCGGTTCACCATCATCATCGTGGTCGTCTTGCCGCAGCCGGACGGGCCGACCAGGGTGACGAGTTCGCCCTCGGCGACCTCGAAGGAGAGGTCGTCGACGGCCGTGGTGCCGTCGTCGTACCGCTTGGTCACGTGTTCGAACCGGATCATGGTTCCCCATTCTGTCCCCCGGGCGGCGGGGGTGTGTGAAGGCCGTGTTGCCGCATTGTGGCGAGTCTCGGGGATTGTCGGTGGCGGGGGTTAGGGTCGTCACACAAGAGTTCGGGAGGGCGGACGACCCGGGGGGAGGGACGATGAGCGCGCCGAACTGTCTGGTCGCGAACGACTGGATCTGCGGTGAGTATCTGCGCACGCGCGGCGGGGAGTTGACGGACGCGCTGCTCCAACATGTGGGAATCACGGTCGTGTCGGTGCTGATCGCGCTCGCCGTCGCGGTGCCCCTCGCGCTGCTCGTCCGCGCCCGGCCCCGGTTCGCCGGCCCGGTCCTCGGCCTGACCACCCTGCTCTACACGGTGCCGTCGCTCGCCATGTTCTCGCTGCTGCTGCCGTTCTTCGGACTGTCGGCGGCGCTCGTGGTGACCGGCCTCGTGCTGTACGCGCTGACGATCCTCGTGCGGAACGCCCTGGCGGGGCTCGCCGCCGTGCCGGCCGAGACGCGGGAGGCAGCCCGGGGCATGGGGTACGGCTCGCTGCGGATGCTCTGGCAGGTCGAGCTCCCGCTGGCGCTGCCGGTGCTGATGGCCGGGGTGCGGATGGCGACGGTCTCCACGATCGCGCTGACGACGATCGGCTCGGTCGTCGGCCGGGGAGGCCTCGGCAACCTCATCGAGGACGCGCTGCCGACCTTCTTCAAGGCGCAGATGCTCGCCGCCTCGGTGCTGTGCGTGCTGCTCGCCGTCGTCGCCGACCTGCTGCTCCTGGGCCTCCAGCGGCTGCTCACGCCCTGGACCCGCATACGGACCGCGCCGGGAGGTGGGTGAGGTGGGCATCGTGACGGACGCCTGGGGCTGGCTCACCACCGGCGCGCACTGGACGGGCGAGGACGGCATCGGGCAGCGGCTCGCCGAGCACGTGTACGTGAGCGGGGCGGCGTTGCTGATCGCCGCGGCCCTCGCGCTGCCGCTGGGCCTGTGGCTGGGCCACCTCGGCCGGGGCGGGGCCCTCGCGGTGAACGTGTCGAACGTGGGGCGGGCGATCCCCGTCTTCGCGGTGCTCGCGCTGTTCATGGTGTCCCCCCTGCGGAACGCCGGCTACGTGCCGACCGTGGTGGCCCTGGTGCTGTTCGCCGTGCCTCCGCTCCTCACCAACGCGTACGTGGGGGTGCGGGAGGTGGACCGGGCGGCGGTGCGGGCCGCCCGGGGCATGGGGATGACGGGCGGTCAGCTCTTCCTCCGGGTCGAACTCCCGCTGTCCCGGCCGGTGGTGATGACCGGGATCCGCTCGGCGGCGGTGCAGGTGGTCGCCACGGCGACGATCGCCGCAATGGTCGGACAGGGCGGCCTGGGCCGGATCATCACGACCGGCTTCGCCACGTACGACACCGCGCAGGTGGTCGCGGGAGCCGTGCTGGTGGCGCTGCTCGCCCTCCTGGTGGAGGGCGTCCTGGTGGGCGCGGACCGCCTCCTCGACCGACACGGAAGACTTGTTGAACGCTGACTGGGATGGGTGATCTCGTGAACAGGGTCTCGCGTATCGCGGGCGCGCTGCTGGGTACGGCGGCGCTGACCGTCGCCCTCGCCGCGTGCGGCGGCGACAGCCTGGAGGAAGGCAGGAAGAAGGACTCCGGAGGCTCCGGCGGCTCCGGCGGCGGGGAGAAGGGCTCGCTGGTGGTCGGCGCGGCCGCCTTCACGGAGGCCAAGGTCCTCGCCGAGCTGTACGCGCAGTCGCTGCGGGCCGCCGGATACTCGGTGTCCATCACCACGGTGAAGAATCGCGAGCTGTACGAACCCTCGCTGGAGAAGGGCGAGATCGACGTCGTCCCGGAATACGCGGCGACGATCGCGGAATTCCTCAACGCGAAGGCGAACGGCCCGAAGGCGCCCGAAGACAAGCCGGTCGCCTCGGGCGACGTGACGGCCACGGTCGACGCGCTGCGGAAGCTCGCCGAACCGCGCGGACTGAAGGTCCTCGCGGCCGGGGAGGCGGTCGATCAGAACGCCTTCGCGGTGACGAAGGAATTCGCCGCGAAGAACAAGCTGAAGACGCTTTCCGATCTCGGCCGCGCGAAGCTGAAGGTGAAGATCGCGGCCGGTGACGAATGCGCGGTACGGCCCTTCTGCGCGCCCGGACTGAAGAAGGCGTACGGGATCGACGTGGCCGGGATCGACCCCAAGGGAGTCGGTACGCCGCAGGCCAAGCAGGCGGTCAAGGACGGGGTGGACCAGCTGGTCCTGACGACCACCACGGACGCCACGATCGACACGTACGGCCTCGTCTTCCTCACCGATGACAAGCACCTGCAGAACGCGGACAACGTGCTGCCGGTGGTCAACGCCGGGGACGCCGGTTCTCCGGAGATCGCCGCCGCCCTCGACAAGATCACCAAGGTGCTGACCACAGCGGATCTCGCCGAACTCAACCGCAAGGTGGACGCCGAGCGGGCGAAGCCGGAGGACGTCGCCAAGGAGTATCTGGAGACGAAGGGGCTGCTCAAGAAGTAGGAGACGGGGGAGGGGAGTCGGCCCGAAACGGAACCGGAACCGTCGATATCCACTTCTGGTGGCGAGAAGTGGCCAAGAGATTGCCGGGCCGACACCCCACATGCCGCCTACGCACGGTAAATTTCAGGCCATGCCACGTGGACGCCACCGCCATTCCCCGCCTCTGCACAAGCTGCTGCCGCCCTCCGCGGTCGCCGGCGCCGCGGTCGTGTGCGCCGCGGCCGCCTGGCTGCCCGGTGACCCGGTGATCGCGCGGCTGCTCGCGGCCGCGGCGGCCGCCGCCGCCGTCACCGGCGCCGTCCTCATGCGCAGTTGGGACCGGAGCGCCGGCCTCAGGGTCGCCGAGCTCGACCGGGCGCGCGCCGCCGAGGTGTGGAAGGCGGAGGAGCGGACCGCCGAGCTGGAGGCCGACCTGGAGGAGTCCCGCGCGCTGCGCTCCCGGCTCGAAGCCAAGCTCCGCGCCAAGCGCGTGGAGCTCGCCGGGCTGCGCGGCGAGCACGCCGACCTCCTCCGCCGGTACGCCACCGCGGAGACCGAGCGGGCCAGCGCCCTGGAAGGCCGCCGCGTCCTCGCCCTGGAGACCGCCGGGACGTCCGGCACCGACGCCAAGGCGCTGCCGGCCGCCGGCTCCACGCCCACCCCCGAGGCCTTCCGCCGCGCCGCCCAGGCCCTGCGCGACCTCCCGCGCAACGCCGCCGCCCAGCAGGCCCGCCGCACGGCCGAGGCGGCCCGCGCCCGCGACCTCGCCGAGCGTGCCCGGGAGACGGAGGAGCCGCAGGGGAAGCACGCGGCGGCCGCCGGGACCGAGCACACCCGTACGGCCGCCTCCACCGCCCTGCCCGCCGTGCCGGTCGCGGCCGCGGTCGTCCCGTACGCGACCCGCAGGCCCGTGCCGCGTCCCGAGGGCGGCTTCGACTTCTTCGGCACGCAGAAGGCGGCGGCCGTCATCGAGGACGTGCAGAACAGCGACCTCGCCGACGTCGTGGGCGAGGAGGTCCTGGCCTCCGGGACTCCGCTGCTCACCCCGGTCGCCGCGCCCGCCGTCCCGGCGCCGCCGCGGGCGATCGGGCAGGTCATCGACCTGACGGCGCACGACGAGACGGAACAACTGGACATGGCCGAACTCCGGGGCGCGGTCAACTCCTGACCTCCCACCGCCGTGTGGGCACCCGTTCCGCCCCGGCGGAACGATGGCCCACAACGGCGGGGCGCGGGCCCACGACGAGGGGCGGCGGTGTCACTTGTCGATGTCGCCCACGACGAAGAAGAGCGAGCCCAGGATCGCCACCATGTCGGCGACCAGCGTCCCCGGCAGCAGTTCCACCAGCGCCTGGATGTTGTTGAACGACGCCGAGCGCAGCTTCAGCCGGTACGGGGTCTTCTCGCCCTTGGACACCAGGTAGTAGCCGTTGACGCCGAGCGGGTTCTCGGTCCAGGCGTATGTGTGCCCCTCCGGCGCCTTGAGCACCTTCGGCAGCCGCTGGTTGATCGGCCCCGGCGGCAGCTCGGCCATCCGGTCCAGGCAGGCGTCCGCCAGGTCCAGGGAGTTGTGCGTCTGGTCGAGCAGGCACTCGAACCGGGCGAGGCAGTCGCCCTCCTGCCGCAGGGCGACCCGCAGGGTGTCCTGGAGCTCCCCGTACGCGAGGTACGGCTCGTCACGGCGCAGGTCGAAGTCGACGCCCGAGGCGCGGGCGATGGGCCCGGACACCCCGTACGCGTGGACGGTCTCCGGGCTGAGGACGCCGACCCCGCGCGTACGGCCCCGGAAGATCTCGTTGCCGAGGACCAGCCGGTCGTACACGTCCATCCGCGACCGGACGTCCGCGACGGCCTGCCGCGCCCGTCCCAGCCAGCCGGCGGGCAGGTCCTCCTTGAGGCCGCCGACCCGGTTGAACATGTAGTGCATCCGGCCGCCGGAGACCTCCTCCATCACCGTCTGGAGCTCCTCGCGCTCCCGGAAGGCGTGGAAGACGGGGGTGATCCCGCCCAGTTCGAGCGGGTACGAGCCGAGGAACATCAGGTGGTTGAGGACCCGGTTCAGCTCGGCGAGGAGCGTCCGCGTCCACACGGCCCGCTCCGGGACCTCCATGCCGAGCATCCGCTCGACGGCCATGACGACGCCCAGCTCGTTGGAGAAGGCGGACAGCCAGTCGTGGCGGTTGGCCAGCATGATGATCTGCCGGTAGTCCCGCGCCTCGAAGAGCTTCTCGGCGCCCCGGTGCATGTAGCCGATCACCGGCTCGGCGTGCCGGACGACCTCGCCGTCGAGCACGAGCCGGAGCCGGAGCACGCCGTGGGTCGAGGGATGCTGCGGTCCGATGTTCAGCACCATGTCGGTGCTCTCCGCCGCGCCGCCGATTCCGACCGTCGTCTCCGTCATGCGGTCAGTATCCCCTGCCGCCCCCGGACCCGGGGCCCCCGCCCGAGGGGCGGACCCGGCAGCTCAGCCAGAGGAAGTCGCCGAGACCGCCGCGGGCGGTGAGCTCGGCCGCCTCGCCGGCGGAGGCGAGCGCGCGGACGTAACCGGCGGGGTCGGTCGAGGCGAGCGCGAGCGGCGGCCGTCCCCCGGACACCCCGAGCCGCCCCAGCGCCTCCCGCTGGGTGACCAGCTCGGCGACGGCGAGTCCGTTCCCCGCCGGCAGGTCCCCGCACGCGTCCAGGGCCACGTGGGAGGTCACGTCGCAGCTTCCGTCCGGGACCGGGGGGACCTCGCGGCCCGCGCGGAAGCCGGTCAGGGAGCCGAAGGGCGGCCTGGTCTCCCGTACGTGCGCGTAGTCCACGGCCACCGCGCGGCCCGCCTCCAGGGAGGCGACGGCCGCCGCCCAGGCCTCGTCGCGGGGCCGCCCGATCTCGGCCCGCGCGCCCGGCTCCCGCAGCGGCCACCAGCGGGCCAGCCAGTCGGCGTCCGGCCCGGAGACGGGCTCGCCGAGCCGCTCCGTGCCGTCCGCGCGGACCTCCACGTACCGGACCGTGCCCTCCGCGTCCGCCTCGGCGACGTCCACCGGCACGTTGTCGAGCCACTCGTTCGCGAAGAGCAGCCCGCGCACGCCCCGCGGCACCCGGTCCGTCCACTCCACCCGTGGGTCGAGCCCGTCCGGGCGGGCGGCGCGCTCGACCGCGTACGCCCGCACCGAGAGCGAGGACCCGACGGCCGCGAGCACCGAGGTCAGCAGCTCGCCGCGGCCCGCGCCCACGTCCACGAGGTCGACCTCGGCGGTCCCCAGCTCCTCCGCGACCTCGCCGAGCAGCCGGGCCACGGCCGCCGCGAAGAGCGGGGAGGCGTGCACCGAGGTGCGGAAGTGCCCCGCCGGGCCCTCCGGGCGCAGGTAGAAGCCCCCGGGGCCGTACAGCGCCCGTTCCGTGGCCTCCCGCCACCCCTGCCACTGACACGTCTCATCCGTCACGTGCCCCAGTGTCCACCTCGGGGAGTAGGGGCCCGTCGCCAAGGATCGACCCCACGGTTGATCCCCGCACCTGTCCCTTTCCCTACTCTGGGTGACGTGCAGCGCCTCTACGACTTCATCCGCAGACACCCGACGGGCGTCGACGTCTTCTGGGCCGTCGTCCTCCTCGGGTTCTCCCTGCTGTGGGTGGGGACGACCTACCCGACGGTGGACCACCCCGTCGCGTACGGCCTGGTCGCCGCGCTGTTCTCACTGGTCGTGGCCCTGCGGCGGCGTGCCCCGGAGAAGATGCTGGTGCTCGCGGTCGCGCTGGGCGTCGCCCAGCTCGCCCTCGGTCTGATGCCGTTCATGGCCGACTTCGCCATGCTCGTGATCATCTTCACGGTCGCGGCGCACGACGGGCCCCGCTGGGCGTCCCGGCTCGCGCTCGTCGGCGGGCTCAGCGCCTCCACGCTCTCCCAGCTCAGATGGCCCCTGGAGGCACAGAGCTCCGGCGCGGCCAAGGTCTTCTTCACGATCATCATGACCGTGCCGTTCGCCCTCGCCTGGGTCCTGGGCGACTCGCTCCGCACCCGCCGCGCCTACTTCGCGCAGCTGGAGGAGCGGGCCTCCCGCCTGGAGCAGGAGCGCGAGGCCCAGGCCAAGGTCGCGGTCGCCGCCGAGCGCGCCCGGATCGCCCGCGAGCTGCACGACGTCGTCGCGCACAACGTGTCGGTCATGGTGGTCCAGGCCGACGGCGCCGCCTACGTCATGGACTCCTCCCCGGAGACCGCCAAGCAGGCCCTGGAGACGATCTCCACCACCGGCCGGCAGGCGCTCGCCGAGATGCGCAGACTCCTCGGGATCCTGCGCACCGGCGAGCACCAGGAGGCCGGGGAGTACGTGCCCCAGCCCGACGTGCAGCAGATCGAGGACCTCGTGGAGCAGGTCCGGGGCGCCGGCCTCACCGTCGACTTCGCGATCGAGGGGAGCCCGCGCCCGCTGCCCAGCGGCGTCGAGCTCACCGCGTACCGGATCGTGCAGGAGGCCCTCACCAACACGCGCAAGCACGGCGGGCCGGACGCGGGGGCCAGCGTGCGCCTCGTCTACTTCGACGACGGTCTCGGCCTGCTCGTCGAGGACGACGGCCGGGGCGCTCCGCAGGAGATGTACGAGGACGGGGGCGCCGACGGGCGGGGCCACGGCCTGATCGGCATGCGGGAGCGGGTCGGCATGGTCGGCGGCACCCTGGACGCGGGCCCGCGTCCGGGCGGCGGTTTCCGGATCAGCGCCCTGCTCCCCCTCAAGCCCGCTCACTGACGACCCCTAAGGAACTGACCTGATGTCCATCCGCGTGATGCTCGTCGACGACCAGGTGCTGCTGCGGACCGGTTTCCGCATGGTGCTCGCCGCCCAGCCGGACATGGAGGTCGTGGCGGAGGCCGGCGACGGCGTCGAGGCCCTCGAAGTGCTGCGCTCCACGGCGGTCGACGTCGTGCTGATGGACGTGCGCATGCCGAAGCTGGACGGGGTGGAGACGACCCGGCGGATCTGCTCGCAGCCGGATGCCCCCAAGGTGCTGATCCTGACGACGTTCGACCTCGACGAGTACGCCTTCTCGGGCCTGAAGGCAGGTGCGAGCGGCTTCATGCTGAAGGACGTGCCGCCGGCGGAGCTGCTCGGCGCGATCCGCTCGGTGCACAGCGGTGACGCGGTGGTGGCGCCCTCGACCACGCGCCGGCTCCTCGACCGCTTCTCGCCGATGCTGCCGTCCTCGGGGAAGGAGCCGCGGCACCAGGGGCTGGAGCGGCTGACGGAGCGGGAGCGCGAGGTGATGATGCTGGTCGCGCAGGGCCTGTCGAACGGCGAGATCGCCGCCCGGCTCGTCCTCTCCGAGGCGACGGTGAAGACGCACGTGGGCCGCATCCTGACCAAGCTGGGCCTGCGCGACCGGGTCCAGGTCGTGGTCCTGGCGTACGAGACGGGCCTGGTCCGGGCGGGCGGCGGCGCGGTCTAGGGCGGCCGGGCCCGGCCCCGGGGCGAGGGGCGGCGCGGTTTCGTGGCCCTAGCGGAGCACCGACTCCAGGAAGTCGCTGCCGAGGCGGGCGACGACGGAGACGTCGAGCTGGTGGTGCACGTACCGGCCGCGGCGCTGGGTGATGATCAGCCCGGCCTTCTTCAGGACCGCGAGGTGGCGGGAGACCTCGGGGGCGGTGATGCCGTGCGCGTCGGCCAGCTCGCTGGTCGTGCTGGAGCCCCGGGCCAGGCTGCGGCAGAGCCGCATCCGCATGGGGTGGGCGACGGCCTCCAGGCGCAGTTTGACCGCCTCGACGGAGGCCCCGCCGCCGAGGTCGCGGGCGGGGATCGGGTACTGGACGACGGGCTGCCAGCCGGGGGTGTAGAGGGCGAAGAGGTGCGGCCAGCCGAAGGCCGTCGGCAGGAACGTCACCGCGGTGCCCTCGGCGCTCGTGCGGCCCTGGACCAGCTTGTCGACGACGATCCGGGAGCCCTGCTCGTCCTCCTCCAGGCTCATCGCGGGGGAGGCGTCGGCAACGGCCTCGGCGAGTCCCTTGCGGCGCATCAGCTCCGTCTTGTGGCGGGCGTCGGCGGCGAGCTGGAGCCGGACGCGGCTCCAGGTGTCCGCGAAGAAGGCCTCGTCGCAGTCCTCCAGGAGCCGCCGGATCCACGCGCGCGTGCCGGGCGGGTCTGCGAGCATCCGTTCCACGAACGCGGCCTGGCGCGGGCCGCGCGCGGCGGCCAGGTCGAGGGCGCGACGGCGCATCCGCTCGTCGACGAGCGGTGAGGGAGCGCCCTCCGTGTAATGGCTGTTGCAGGAGATCTCCAGGGCGGAGCCCACGAACTTCTCGTCGTCCATCCGGTCGAGGTCGTCCAGCTCCTCCGCGAGGGTCTCCCGGGGCCGCGACGGCAGCAGGATGTCCGAGCGGGTGTTGTTCCACATGAAGTCGGCCTCGATGAGCCGGTCCGCGAGCTCCGGCTTCAGCGCCGCCGTCGTCGTGGTGGTCCAGGCGTGCAGGCGGGGGTGGTGCGCGGGCACGGCCAGGGTGTGCAGGGCGGAGCCCAGCTCGGCCAGCGGCGAGGGGCAGAAGGTGATCCGCTCGTGCGGCAGTCCGGTGATGTCGATGGTCACGCTCACCCGTCCATGGTGAGGGGCGCCCCCGGGGAGCTGTCGTCCCGTTTGACGGGGGTCGTCAATCGACGGGCCCCGGATTGACGGGGGCCGTCAATCCGGGGGCCGGGGCGTGGCGGCGCGGCGCACGGTGAGGGCATGAACGCGCTGCACCAGTACCTCTTCGACGCCCACCGCGCCGCCCGGCTCGGCGAACCGATGCCGCCGGCGCCCGGTACCCACGACGTGGCCGTCCTGCGGGCCGTCCTCGACCGCCGCCGGTTCGAGCGGGTGTTGGCGGGCCGCAGGGCCGGCGGCGGGCTGCGCCTGCGCCTCCGGGCGGCCCTGCGCCGCCGCCGACCCTCCTCCTGACGGGTCCGGGGGCTCGACCGTCCTTCTGAGGACGGCCCCCGGCCCCCGAAACCCGGGCCCCCGGCCCCGACCTCCGAAACCCGGGCCCCCGGCCCCGACCTCCGAAACCCGGGCCCCCGGCCCCGACCTCCGAAACCCCGGCCCCCGGGCCCGTCACCCCTCGACGCGCGCCAGGAAGTCCCGTACCGCCTCCTTCACGTCCTTCGCCGTCCACTCCAGGCCGGGGCCCGTCACCGTCAGCTCCGTGACCGCGACGCCCGGCGGGCCGCCCGCGCCCGGGGCGAACCAGCGGCGGAAGAAGGCGGTGCCGGTGTCCTCGGTCTGGGCGAGGGCCGCCGCCGTCAGGACGTCGGGGTCGTACGGCAGCCAGACCTGGAACTGGTGGGTGTGCGGGGTCTCCGGGTGGACCCGGGACCAGCCGGTGCCCGCCTCCGCGAACGCCTCCCGGACCGCTTCGGCCACCACGCGCGCGTGCGCCACGTACGAGGGCAGCCGGGGCAGCTCGACGTCCAGGCCCCGGAGCGCGGACAGCGCCGCCGGGTAGTTCTGGGCGACCAGGCCGCCGTACCGGTGGCGCCAGACCCGGGCCTCCTCCATGACGTCCTCGGGGCCGGCGAGCGCGGCCCCGGACATGCCGCCGAGGGACTTGTAGAACGACACGTACACGCTGTCGGCGAGCCCCGCGATCTCCGGGAGCCCGCGGCCGAAACGCGTCGTGGTCTCCCACAGCCGGGCCCCGTCGAAGTGGACCACCGCGTCCCGCTCCCGGGCCGCCTCCACCACCTCGGTCAGCTCCTCCCAGGTCGGCAGCACGAAGCCGGCGTCCCGCAGCGGCAGCTCCAGCATCAGCGTCCCGAAGGGCTCCGGGTGGTCCCGCACCTCCTCGGCGGTGGGCAGCCGGGGCGCGTCGGTCGGGTGGACCGTGCGGAGCCCCGAGACGGCCCCGAACGCCCCGTTCTCGTGGACCTCGGGGTGGGCGAGCGGGTGGAGGGCGACGACGGGGCTGCCGGTGCGCCCGGCCCAGCAGCGCAGCGCCACCTGCTGGGCCATGGTGCCGGTGGGGAAGAAGACGGCGTCGGGGAGGCCGAGCTCCTCGGCGACGCGCCGCTCCAGCTCCTCCACGAGCCCGTTCCCGTACATGTCGACCGGGGCGTCCTCGTGGCCCGCCGCCCGGGCCCAGGCGGCCAGTTCGCGCAGCCGTCCGCCGACCGTGCCGTCCACCGAGGTGTCCCACAGCCGGCGCTCCGCACCGCCCCACACCTTCGCCCGGTGGAGCCGTGCCGCTTCCTCGTCCACAGGAGTCTCCGCAGGAGTCACAGGATTCATGGGCCGATCATCACACCGCCGCCCACACCCTGTGGACAGTCCACGGGGCGCCGCGAAACGCTGGCGTAGCATGACCAGAAATCGTCCGGTACCCGCCGAGGACTGGAACGGAAGGCCGTCCCCACCGTGAACGCACCAGCAGCGCCAGAGCCCAGGGCATCGGAGCCCCGGGCCGAGGACCGCCCCGCCCGGCTCACCGTCGGAGTCGTCGGCGCCGGCCGTGTGGGCCCCGCCCTCGCCGCCTCGCTCCGGCTCGCCGGGCACCGCCCCGTCGCCGTCTCGGCGGTCTCCGACGCCTCCAGGCGGCGCGCCGCCGAACTCCTGCCCGACGTCCCGGTCGTCGAGCCCGCCCGCGTCCTCGCCCTCGCCGACCTGGTCCTGCTGACCGTGCCGGACGACGCGCTGCCCGGACTGGTCGAGGGCCTCACCGACACCGGTGCCGTACGGCCGGGACAGCTGCTCGTGCACACCTCCGGGCGGTACGGGGCGCGGGTCCTGGACCCCGCCCGCCGGGCCGGCGCCCTGCCGCTGGCCCTGCACCCCGCCATGACCTTCACAGGCACCGCCGTCGACGTCCAGCGGCTCGCCGGCTGCTCCTTCGGGGTGACCGCGCCCGAGGAGCTGCGGCTCGCCGCCGAGGCGCTGGTGATCGAGATGGGCGGTGAGCCCGAGTGGATCGCGGAGGAGGCCCGGCCGCTCTACCACGCGGCGCTGGCCCTCGGCGCGAACCACCTGGTCACGCTGGTGGCCCAGTCGATGGAGCTGCTCCACAAGGCCGGGGTCGCCGCCCCCGACCGCATGCTGGGCCCGCTCCTGGGCGCCGCCCTGGACAACGCCCTGCGGTCCGGGGACGCGGCCCTCACCGGGCCCGTCGCGCGCGGTGACGCCGGTACGGTCGCCGCCCACGTGTCCGAGCTGCGCAAGCACGCCCCCGGCACCGTCTCCGGCTATCTGGCGATGGCCCGCACGACCGCCGACCGGGCGCTCGCGCACGGCCTGCTCAAGCCCGAGCTGGCCGAGGACCTGCTGGGCGTGCTGGCCGAGCCGTCGGGCGGAGCCGCCCACCCCGCAGACCCCGCCGACGGGCCGCAAGGAGACGACCGATGACCCCGTCCGCCCGCGAGAGCGCGCAGAGCGCCGAGCGCGCCACGACCGCCGGGCCCGAGCGCGCCACGACCGCCGGGCCCGAGCGCGCCACGACCGCCGGGCCCACCGAGGCCGGACGGCCCGTCCGCCACGAGCCCGCCGAGCTGCTGCCCACGGTGGGGGACCTCCGCGACGCCGTCGCCCGCTGGGGCGCGCCCGGCCGCACCGCCGTGGTCATGACCATGGGCGCCCTCCACGAGGGCCACGCCACCCTGATCCGGGCCGCACGCGAGCGCGTGGGCGCCCAGGGCTTCGTCGTCGTCACCGTCTTCGTCAACCCGCTGCAGTTCGGCGCCGGCGAGGACCTCGACCGCTACCCCCGCACCCTCGACGCCGACCTCGCGCTGGCCTTCGGGGCGGGCGCGAGCGCCGTCTTCGCGCCCTCCGTGGACGAGGTCTACCCGGGCGGCGAGCCCCAGGTCCGGATCACCGCCGGACCCATGGGCGAGCGGCTGGAGGGCGCCTCCCGGCCGGGCCACTTCGACGGCATGCTGACAGTCGTCGCCAAGCTGCTCCACCTCACCTCGCCCGACCTGGCCTTCTTCGGCCAGAAGGACGCCCAGCAGCTGGCCCTGATCCGCCGCATGGTCCGCGATCTGAACTTCCCCGTCGAGGTCGTCGGCGTCGAGACCGTCCGCGAAACCGACGGCCTGGCCCTCTCCAGCCGCAACCGCTACCTCTCGACCGGGGAGCGCCGGACGGCGCTGTCGCTGTCGCGCGCGCTGTTCGCCGCCCGTGAGCGGCTCGCCGCCCAGGAGGCGCTGCGCGCGCGTGCCGCCTCGCTGCCCGGCGCCCAGGGCCGGGCCGAGAACCGGGCCGAGGCGCTGTCGCGGCTGGGCGAGGCCCGGGCCGCCGCCGACGCCCACGCGGTCGCGCAGGCCGCCGAGGGAGGCTGCGCCGAGGCCGTGCGGGCCGCGGCCCGCGCCGTCCTGGAGGAGGCCGCCAAGGCCGAGCCGCCGCTCACCCTCGACTACCTGGCCCTCGTGGACCCGGCCGACTTCACCGAGGTCGCCGACGGTCACGACGGGGAGGCGATCCTCGCCGTCGCCGCGCGCGTGGGGAGCACGCGGCTCATCGACAACGTCCCCCTGACCTTCGGAGCCACCAAGTGACCGGAATACGGCTGCACGCGCCCGCGCCGGGCTGGGCCATCGACGCCGACGTCGTCGTGGTCGGCTCGGGGGTCGCCGGCCTCACCGCCGCCCTGCGCTGCACCGCCGCCGGGCTCCGTACGGTCGTCGTCACCAAGGCCCGGCTCGACGACGGCTCGACCCGCTGGGCGCAGGGCGGCATCGCGGCCGCGCTCGGCGAGGGCGACACCCCCGAGCAGCACCTCGACGACACCCTCGTCGCGGGTGCCGGGCTCTGCGACGAGCGGGCCGTGCGGGCCCTGGTCACGGAGGGCCCCGACGCCGTCCGCCGGCTGATCGCGACCGGCGCCGACTTCGACAAGACCTCCGACGGCGAGATCGCGCTGACCCGGGAGGGCGGCCACCACCGCCGTCGGATCGCCCACGCGGGCGGGGACGCGACCGGCGCCGAGATCTCCCGCGCCCTGGTCGAGGCGATACGGGACCGGGGCGTGCGCACCATCGAGCACGCGCTCGTCCTGGACCTCCTGACGGACGCCGAGGGCCGCACGGCGGGCGTGACCCTGCACGTCATGGGCGAGGGGCAGCACGACGGCGTCGGCGCCGTCCACGCGCCCGCAGTGGTCCTCGCCACCGGCGGCATGGGGCAGGTCTTCTCCGCCACCACCAACCCGGGCGTCTCCACCGGCGACGGCGTCGCGCTCGCGCTGCGGGCCGGGGCCGAGGTCTCCGACCTGGAGTTCGTCCAGTTCCACCCGACGGTGCTCTTCCTCGGGGCCGGCTCCGAGGGCCAGCAGCCGCTGGTCTCCGAGGCGGTGCGGGGCGAGGGCGCCCACCTGGTCGACGCCGACGGGGTCCGCTTCATGCTCGGGCAGCACGAGCTGGCCGAGCTGGCGCCCCGGGACATCGTCGCCAAGGCGATCACGCGCCGGATGGAGGAGCAGGGCGCCGAGCACATGTACCTCGACGCCCGTCACTTCGGCGCCGAGATGTGGGCGGAGCGCTTCCCGACGATCCTGGCGGCCTGCCGCTCCCACGGCATCGACCCGGTGACGGAGCCGATCCCGGTCGCCCCGGCCGCCCACTACGCCTCCGGCGGCGTCCGCACGGACCTGTCGGGCCGGACGACCGTGCCCGGGCTCTACGCGTGCGGGGAGGTCGCCTGCACGGGCGTCCACGGCGCCAACCGGCTGGCCTCGAACTCGCTCCTGGAGGGCCTGGTCTTCGCCGAGCGGATCGCCGAGGACGTCGTGGCGCGCGCGCCCGGCCGCGGTCCGGCCGTCCCGGTGGAGCACCCGGCGCCGGTGGTCCTGCCGCTGCTCGACCCCGGCGCCCGGCGCCGCGTCCAGCGCACCATGACCCTGGGCGCGGGGGTGCTCCGGTCCGCCGCGAGCCTGCGCACGGCCTCCGAGGAGCTGGACGCCCTCCACATCCCGCCGGTGTCCGGCGAGGCCGACGACCGGAAGTCCGCCGAGCCGGGCGTCGAGTCCTGGGAGACCACCAACCTGCTCGCCGTCGCCCGCCTCCTGGTCGCGGCGGCGTCCCGCCGCGAGGAGACCCGCGGCTGCCACTGGCGCGAGGACCGCCCCGACCGGGACGACGCCCGGTGGCGCAGGCACCTCGTCGTCCGCCTCACCCCGGAGCGGACCATCGACGTCCGCACCACCGAGACCTCCGACTTTCCCCCCACCGCCGACGCCCCAGGGAGCCGTAAGTGAGCACGCCCGAGGAAGCCCGTCCCGAGCCCGTGGACGTCCCTCTCATCCAGATCAACACGGTCTCCGACGAGACCGACGGCTGCGGCGAGGGCTGCGCCTGCGGCGACGGCGAGGAGTTCGAGTGCGGGCTCGACCCCGCCCTCGCGCAGCTGCTCGCCGACGCCGGTCTCGACCCCGTCCAGGTCGAGGACATCGCCCACCTCGCGATCGCCGAGGACCTCGACGGCGGGGTCGACGTCACGACCGTGGCCACCGTCCCCGAGGAGGCCGTCGCCACGGCCGACTTCACCGCCCGCGAGGCCGGTGTCGTGGCCGGTCTGCGGGTCGCCGAGGCCGTCCTGTCGATCGTCTGCACCGACGAGTTCGAGGTCGAGCGGCACGTCGAGGACGGCGAGCGCGTGGAGGCCGGGCAGAAGCTGCTCAGCGTCACCGCCCGCACCCGCGACCTGCTCACGGGCGAGCGCAGCGCGCTCAACATCCTGTGCCGCCTCTCCGGCATCGCCACCGCCACGCGCGCGTGGGCGGACGCCCTGGAGGGCACGAAGGCGAAGGTCCGCGACACCCGCAAGACCACGCCGGGCCTGCGCGCCCTGGAGAAGTACGCGGTCCGCTGCGGCGGCGGCGTCAACCACCGCATGTCGCTCTCCGACGCCGCCCTGGTGAAGGACAACCACGTGGTGGCGGCCGGCGGCGTCGCCGAGGCCTTCAAGGCCGTCCGCGAGCTGTTCCCGGAGGTGCCGATCGAGGTCGAGGTCGACACGATGCACCAGGTCCGCGAGGTCCTGGACGCGGGCGCCGACCTGATCCTGCTCGACAACTTCACCCCGCTGGAGACCGAGGAGGCCGTCGCCCTGGTCGCGGGCCGCGCCGTCCTGGAGTCCTCGGGCCGGCTGACCCTGGAGAACGCGGCGGCGTACGCGGCGACCGGCGTGGACTACCTGGCGGTCGGCGGCCTCACCCACTCCTCCCCGATCCTCGACATCGGCCTGGACCTGCGCGAGGTGCGGGCCTGATGCTGCTCACCATCGACGTCGGCAACACGCACACGGTGCTCGGTCTCTTCGACGGCGAGGAGATCGTCGAGCACTGGCGGATCTCCACGGACCCGCGCAGGACCGCCGACGAGATGGCGGTCCTGCTCCAGGGCCTCATGGGCATGCACCCGCTGCTGGGCGTCGAGCTGAGCGACGGCATCGAGGGGATCGCCATCTGCGCGACGGTCCCCTCGGTGCTGCACGAGCTGCGCGAGGTGACCCGCCGGTACTACGGGGACGTCCCGGCGGTCCTGGTGGAGCCGGGCGTGAAGACGGGGGTGCCGATCCTCACGGACAACCCCAAGGAGGTCGGCGCCGACCGCATCATCAACGCGGTCGCGGCCGTCGAGCTGTACGGCGGCCCGGCGATCGTCGTGGACTTCGGCACGGCGACGACGTACGACGCGGTCAGCACGCGCGGGGAGTACGCGGGCGGCGCGATCGCGCCGGGCATCGAGATCTCGGTGGAGGCCCTGGGCGTCAAGGGCGCCATGCTCCGCAAGATCGAGCTGGCCCGGCCGCGCAGCGTGATCGGCAAGAACACGGTCGAGGCCATGCAGTCGGGCATCGTCTTCGGGTACGTGGGCCAGGTCGACGGCGTCGTGGCCCGGATGAAGCGGGAACTGGTCGGGCCGAAGGGCGACCCCTCCGACGTCACGGTGATCGCGACCGGCGGCCTGGCGCCGATGGTCCTCGCCGACTCGAAGGAGATCGACGCGCACGAGCCCTGGCTGACCCTGATCGGCCTGCGTCTGGTCTACGAGCGGAACGTGTCCCGCATGTAGGGGTGGGTTCGGCGCGTCGCGATGATCGCTAAGCGAAAATTGTCCGATTAGCGCGTAGTGTCGGCCCATGCCCACGCCATACGGATCCCGCGGCGGCATGGCGTTCAGCGCGGACGAACTGCGTGTGCTTCGCCGTGCCCTTGCCACCGCCCTCCACCCCGCCCCCCTCCGGGAGGAGGACGTCCGGGACTGCCTGCGCCTGACCGAATCCGTGGACGAGGCGGTGCGCGAGGCCGGCCGGCTGCGCGCCTTCCTCCTCGACGACCTGGCCCGCTACCGCGAGGCGCTGCCCGGGTCCCTCGGCGGCTACCTGGAGCTCCTCCGGGAGGCGCTGGCCGCCGGCTACGACCCCGACGCCGACGACCTCGCCGCGCTGCGCGCGCTGCGCCGCAACCCGGCCGCCGCCGAGCTGCTGGCCCGCTGCCAGGTCCTCGCCGAGCGCTCCGTACGCGCGCGCCTGGCCCGGGTCTCCCAGGCCACCGCCCCGGCCGCGCCCTCCGCCTCCCGGGCCCGGCTGCTCGCCCTGCCCGGTGGGCGCGCGGCGGGCGACGAGCCCAAGCCGACCCCGCCCACCCCCGCCGAGCGCCCGGTGCCCAAGCCCTCCGAGGCGTTCCCGCCGCGCCGCCGCCCCGTACCCCCGCCCCCGCCCGAGGAACGGGTCGCCGGATAGCTACTCTGGACGGCATGGACTACGTATCGGCGCTCGTGCCCCCCGTCGTGATGGCCGCGTTCTTCATCGCCCTCGTCGTCACGATCGTCAAGAGCCAGGGTGGCCCGAACAAGGCCAAGGAGGACGCGGCCGTGGACGCCGCCCTCGCCCGCGCCGAGGCGGCCCGCCAGGCGGACGGTCCCGCCGCCTCCTGAGGCCCCGCCGGCCCCGCACCACCGAGGACGTGCGACCTTTCGAGGTCGTGCGTCCTTTTTGTTGGTTTCTTGTGGCCAATAGCCCCGTATTGGCGTTTTGCGCACTATGGTGACGCTGTGCCCCGTCCATTGGGAGAGCTCGAAGACGCCGTCATGACGCGCGTCTGGCAATGGAACCGCCCGGTGACCGTCCGGGAAGTTCTGGAGGACCTCCAGCAGGAACGGTCCATCGCCTACACCACCGTCATGACCGTCATGGACAATCTCCACCAGAAGGGCTGGGTCCGCAGGGAAGTCGAAGGCCGCGCCTATCGATATACGGCGGTCTCCACCCGCGCCGCCTACTCGGCGGCCCTGATGAACGAGGCCTGGGCACAGAGCGACAACCCCGCGGCCGCGCTCGTCGCCTTCTTCGGGATGATGTCGCCGGAACAGCGGGAGTCGCTGAACGACGCGATCCGGATCGTCCAGCGCGACAGCCCCCTCCCCGCCGCCCCGCGGGAGCCCGAGGGCGGCGAGGGAACACCCCGCCCGTAGCGATAGCGTCCCCCCATGTCGACCTCCGTCAAAGCCGTCACCGTCCGCAGGGCCCGCACCAGCGACGTCGCCGCGGTCCGCCGTCTCGTCGATCCTTTCGTGCAGCGCGGCATCCTGCTCGACAAGGCGACCGTGACCCTTTACGAGTCCATCCAGGAGTTCTGGGTCGCGGAACGCGACGAGGACGCCACCGTCGTCGGCTGCGGCGCACTCCACGTCATGTGGGAAGACCTCGCCGAAGTCCGCACTCTCGCCGTCGATCCCGAGTTCAAGGGCGCCGGCGTCGGACATCAGGTGCTGGACAAGTTGTTGCACACCGCCCGATGGCTCGGGGTGCGGCGGGTATTCTGCCTGACCTTCGAAGTCGACTTCTTCGCGAAGCACGGCTTCGTCGAGATCGGCGAGACCCCGGTCGACGGAGATGTCTACAGCGAGCTCCTGCGTTCCTATGACGAGGGAGTCGCCGAGTTCCTCGGTCTCGAACGAGTGAAGCCGAACACCTTGGGCAACAGCCGGATGCTTCTGCACCTGTGACGCGGAAGCCCGGGATCCTCTCGCGGAGCCCTATGTCCGAATCGCGCACGTTTCCCGTGCTGCCGGGGTTCTGAACCTCTCCCAGGGGTTTGTGTTTTTCCGGGAAAAGCGGTTTCCTTTCCGCGTACTGCATTTTCGATGAAAGGAAATCCGGTGGCACAGAAGGTTCAGGTCCTTCTTGTCGACGACCTCGACGGCGTCGAGGCGGACGAGACCGTGACGTTCGCGCTGGACGGCAAGACCTACGAGATCGACCTCACCACCGCCAACGCGGAAAAGCTCCGTGGCCTGCTCGAGCCGTACACCACGAGTGGCCGTCGCACCGGTGGCCGCACCACCGGCGGACGCGGCAAGGGCCGCGCCGTGGCCACGGGCAGCCAGGACACCGCGAAGATCCGCGCGTGGGCCAAGGAGAACGGCATGAACGTCAACGACCGCGGTCGCGTTCCCGCCGACATCAAGGCTGCCTACGAGGACGCGAACCGCTGAGGCGAAAGCTGCTGAGCCGCCCCACGGGTACGGGCACTCAGCAGCCGCACCCGATGGCACTCCGCCGCGGCGGCTGCCACGAGACGCACCAGACCGGGGGCGCCCGCAACGCCCCACGGCGCGGACCGCAGTGCCGGAAGCGAGGACTCGACCTCGCGGCCCGGCGCGGGCGCCCGCAGCCACACCGCGGCGCCCGGCGCGCCGGATCCGCTCCGCCCCGGGGGAAGGGGTGCGGTCATCCGGCCGTCGGCACCGAGGATCGCGAGATCCAGCGAGATCCCGCCCCACTCCAGCCAGTCGAGCAGCCCCGGCAGCTCCTCCGCGCTCCCCGCGGCCACGAGCAGCCCCATCCGGCGCCCCATCAGGGCCACGGGACCCGTCGCCGCGCCCATCCGGCGCAGCACGCCCCGACCGGCCTCGGCAGGCACCTCCAGGACGTCGAAGCGCAGCCCGGTGACCAGCCGCACCGGCGGCCCCGTCTCCGTCGCCCAGCCGAGCTCCTCCTCGTACCACCGCGCGACGCCGCCGTCGATCGGCGAGCGGGGCGGCGGGACGGTGAAGGCCATGCCCGGGGAACTCCCGGGAGGGCGTCTTGGTTACGCCCGGAGTGACGCGGCGTCCCCGTCAGGTCGCACAGGGTGTCCGGGATGGGGCGTAAGGGTGCATTCGAGCGCGCAAGGGTGTTCGCTGGTAGCGGAGGGAACCGGGGTGCGCCGCATGGAGTGTCAGTCCTCACGGGTAAGACATTCCTAGTGGAGAGGGGCGACTCGCGGGCTTCGGCGTCTCACGTTCGCCATCGGCGTACTGATGGCGCGGGTAACTACTTGGCCTGCGGGAACATCGTCTCGCACCATCGGGTTGGAGCATTTGTCGGCTGTTCGGCAGCAGGTCTCCCCGCTGAAGAGGGGGTGATCCGGACGGATGTCGGCAGTTGGAATGAGCGGTCCCCGCTTGCGGGACTAAGCTGCGGAAGGACAGGGAGGGGATCGACCCCTAACTGACTGACCGCTCTGAGGAGCGATTAACGATGTTCGAGAGGTTCACCGACCGCGCGCGGCGGGTTGTCGTCCTGGCTCAGGAAGAAGCCCGGATGCTCAACCACAACTACATCGGCACCGAGCACATCCTTCTGGGCCTTATCCACGAGGGTGAGGGTGTCGCCGCTAAGGCCCTGGAGAGCCTCGGGATTTCGCTCGAGGCGGTCCGCCAGCAGGTGGAGGAGATCATCGGCCAGGGCCAGCAGGCCCCGTCCGGGCACATCCCCTTCACCCCTCGTGCCAAGAAGGTCCTGGAGCTGTCGCTCCGGGAGGCCCTCCAGCTCGGCCACAACTACATCGGCACCGAGCACATCCTGCTCGGCCTGATCCGCGAGGGCGAGGGCGTCGCCGCCCAGGTCCTCGTGAAGCTGGGCGCCGACCTCAACCGGGTGCGGCAGCAGGTCATCCAGCTGCTCTCCGGCTACCAGGGCAAGGAAGCCGCCACGGCCGGCGGTCCTGCCGAGGGCACCCCCTCGACGTCCCTGGTCCTCGACCAGTTCGGCCGGAACCTCACCCAGGCGGCCCGCGAATCCAAGCTCGACCCGGTCATCGGGCGCGAGAAGGAGATCGAGCGGGTCATGCAGGTGCTGTCCCGCCGCACCAAGAACAACCCGGTCCTCATCGGCGAGCCCGGCGTCGGCAAGACCGCCGTCGTCGAGGGCCTGGCGCAGGCCATCGTCAAGGGCGAGGTGCCCGAGACCCTCAAGGACAAGCACCTCTACACCCTGGACCTCGGCGCGCTGGTCGCCGGCTCCCGCTACCGCGGTGACTTCGAGGAGCGCCTGAAGAAGGTCCTCAAGGAGATCCGCACCCGCGGCGACATCATCCTGTTCATCGACGAGCTCCACACCCTCGTGGGTGCGGGCGCCGCCGAGGGCGCGATCGACGCCGCCAGCATCCTCAAGCCGATGCTGGCCCGCGGTGAGCTCCAGACCATCGGCGCCACCACGCTCGACGAGTACCGGAAGTACCTGGAGAAGGACGCGGCCCTCGAGCGCCGCTTCCAGCCCATCCAGGTCGCCGAGCCGTCGCTGCCGCACACCATCGAGATCCTCAAGGGCCTGCGCGACCGGTACGAGGCCCACCACCGGGTCTCCATCACCGACGAGGCCCTCGTCCAGGCCGCGACCCTGGCCGACCGGTACATCTCGGACCGCTTCCTCCCGGACAAGGCGATCGACCTGATCGACGAGGCCGGCTCCCGGATGCGCATCCGCCGGATGACCGCGCCGCCGGACCTCCGCGAGTTCGACGAGAAGATCGCCGGCGTCCGCCGCGACAAGGAGTCCGCGATCGACTCGCAGGACTTCGAGAAGGCCGCGTCCCTGCGCGACAAGGAGAAGCAGCTCCTCGCCGCGAAGGCCAAGCGGGAGAAGGAGTGGAAGGCCGGCGACATGGACGTCGTCGCCGAGGTCGACGGCGAGCTGATCGCCGAGGTCCTCGCGACCGCCACCGGCATCCCGGTCTTCAAGCTGACCGAGGAGGAGTCCTCGCGTCTGCTCCGCATGGAGGACGAGCTCCACAAGCGCGTCATCGGCCAGAAGGACGCCGTCATCGGCCTCTCGCGGGCCATCCGCCGTACCCGTGCGGGTCTGAAGGACCCGAAGCGCCCCGGTGGCTCGTTCATCTTCGCCGGCCCGTCCGGCGTCGGTAAGACCGAGCTCTCCAAGGCGCTCGCCGAATTCCTCTTCGGCGACGAGGACGCGATGATCTCCCTCGACATGTCGGAGTTCAGCGAGAAGCACACGGTTTCCCGCCTCTTCGGTTCGCCGCCCGGATACGTCGGCTACGAAGAGGGCGGCCAGCTCACCGAGAAGGTGCGCCGCAAGCCGTTCTCCGTCGTCCTCTTCGACGAGGTCGAGAAGGCCCACCCCGATATCTTCAATTCCCTTCTCCAGATCCTGGAGGACGGTCGCCTGACCGACTCCCAGGGCCGGGTCGTGGACTTCAAGAACACGGTCATCATCATGACGACCAACCTCGGGACCAGGGACATCTCGAAGGGCTTCAACCTGGGCTTCGCCGCCCAGGGCGACACGAAGTCCAACTACGAGCGGATGAAGGCGAAGGTCAGCGACGAGCTGAAGCAGCACTTCCGCCCGGAGTTCCTCAACCGTGTGGACGACATCATCGTCTTCCCGCAGCTGACGCAGGAGGACATCCTCCAGATCGTCGACCTGATGATCAGCCGCGTCGACGAGCGCCTCAAGGACCGGGACATGGGCATCGAGCTCTCCCAGTCGGCGAAGGAGCTGCTCGCCAAGAAGGGTTACGACCCGGTGATGGGCGCCCGGCCGCTGCGCCGGACGATCCAGCGCGAGATCGAGGACACGCTGTCGGAGAAGATCCTCTTCGGCGAGCTGCGTCCCGGTCACATCGTGGTCGTGGACACGGAGGGCGAGGGCGAGGAGCGCAAGTTCACCTTCCGCGGCGAGGAGAAGACGGCCCTGCCGGACGCCCCGCCGATCGAGGCGGCGGGCGGCTCGGGCCCGAACCTCTCGAAGGACGCGTGACGCACGCGCTGAGCGTGTAGTGACGAAGGGGCGGCCCCGGAACCCGAACGGTTCCGGGGCCGCCCCTTCGCCGTCCCTACTCGAGGGTGAGCCGGTCACCGAGGGCGGCGGCCCCCAGGATCTTCTTGCGGGGGACGCCGTAGACGCGGACCTCGAGATCGGGGCACTGCTGGAGTGGGGTGAGGTCCAGCGTTCCCTCCTCGGAATGCACCTCGCGAAGGTGAAGAAGACGCAGCGATCCGAGCTCCGCCACCGACTCGATGCTTGCCACACGGGGGCAGGAAGTGACGACGAGGACGCGGAGCCGTGAGCAGTCCAGTGAGCGCAGAAGAGACAGATCGGTCAGCTGCTCGTTCAGTCCGATGCCCAGAAACCGCGGAGCCTGCCCGTTCAGCCCATGGACGATCTCGTCCGGATCGAAGTCCTCGACGATGCTGATGCTGTCCAGGCCGTCGAGGTTCCGCAGCAGACGAAGGTGCTCGGAGGTGTGAGCCATGAGCGAATCGCCCGGCCGGAAGAGGGAGACGACGTCCTGTGCGAACGCCTCGGCGGGAAACGCTTCCCAGCTCGCGCCGAAGAGGTGGGCCCTTCCCGCCACGGCGAAGGTTCGAGCGTAGGGGAGGGCCTCCCGGCCGCCGACGGCGACGATGAGGTTGGCGATCTGGCGCTCGGCGTCCTTCGTCACGGTCTCCGGTCCGGGCAGCATCGGCAGTACGTAGCCGCCCAGGCGGGCCAGCCGGCTCACCTGCTCCGGGTTCCGCGGTGGGATCACCGACTTCACCGCCTTCCTCACCCGGTTGTGCAGGCTTCCGTCCAGCCAGGCCGCGTGCTGGGCCGTCAGCGCCGCCAGGACGTACAGCGTGGTCTTCAGGTCCCGTTTGCGAGTGGCTGAACCGGCCGCCAGGAGGCCCTCCACCAGGACGGGGAGGTCGCGCCGGGTGCAATGGCCGGCTGCCAGCAGGAGGACGTCGTGCCATTGCTGGTCGTGGGTGTGCCCGAGGAGTTCCTTGAGTTGGTCGTCCTCGACCAGCTCCTTCGCGGCCAGGAAGTCCTGGAAGGTGCGGTGGGCGAAATGGAAGACGCCGTCGGTGCGCTCCTGGAGGAGGCCGCTGCGGTTCAGGAGGTGGGTGAGGATCTCCTCCGGGCTGCCCTGGTCGGCGACCCTCGGCATGCCCGGCAGGGCGCGGGTCAGCTGGTGCAGCGCCTGCTCGCGGCCGAACTCGGTCTGTCCGCCCCGGACCAGCCAGGCCGCCAGCCGTTGGAGGAGCTGGGTGTGCTCCTCCACCGACATGCGGATGCCGTCCGGGGCGTCGATGCGACGCCGTTCGTCGCGGACGCCGAGCAGCATCTGCAGGGCCGAGGAGTAGAGCGCCCACCGGCTCTCCGGCAGAAAGCCCTCCCGTAGCCGGTGCAGGGCGCAGATGACCGCGCAGAGAAGCGGGGTCCGGGCCAGGTCGGCCAGGGTCGGGTTGTGCCGGAATTGCTGGGCCAGGTCCCGTTCGAGGTCGGCGAGGTTTCCCTCGGCGTCGCCGTCGAGGCGAGCGGCTGCGTGCCAGGCGGTGACGAAGGCCTGGATGTCGGCGTCCCGGAGGGGGAGGAGGGTGAGTTCCTCGAACTGCTCGGCTCCGAGCCAGTCGGGTGCGACGGCGAAAGGGCGTACGGTCGCGACGCAGCGGGTGCGGGGGTAGCGGGTGAGGAGTCGGGAGAGCCAGGCGTGGGCGGCCTCGCGCTCGTCCGAGGGGACCTCGTCCAGGCCGTCGACCAGAAGGAGGCCTCGCCCGGAGGCCAGGATCCGGCCCGCCCAGCCCTCGGGAGCGGGATCGACCATGAGGCCGGCGACCCCGGGCAGGTCGGCAGGGGAGGGGTAGCCGGTTCCCTGGGCGCGGAGGGTGCGCAAGGGGACGACGAAGGGGACCAGGCCGTTCAGCTCGGCGAGGTTCGGCCCGAGGGTCCCGGCGGCGGCGTGCGCCGCGAGCCACCACACGAGGGTGGTCTTCCCGGCACCCGCGTCGCCGCGGAGCAGGACCCGGGGGCGGGAGGCGAGCAGGTCGTCGATCCGCTGCGGGACGGCAGCGGTCTCGCCGTTCCGTGAGGTGGCCTCCAGCGAGACGTACGCGGTGTCGAGATCCCATTCCGAGGCCCGTTTGCCCAGCTCGTCCAGCCCGAAGATCCGGGTGCGGCGGTAGACCGCGCCGATCGCCTCGGCGTAGTCCTCCTCGTGGGGTTGGTCGTGGGGGTGGGTACGCGTGACCGGCATGGGGGGGACATAGGGGGCGAACCACTCGCGCGCCTCCTCGTCGGCGAGGATCGCCGAGAGGGGAACGCACTCCAGGCGGCGGTGTCCCCGCCCGCGAGGCACGGCCCGAACGATGCCGACGAGGCAGCCGTCGGCGAGGACGGGGGCGCCGGAGAGGCCCGCGAGTGGGGAGGAGCCGCTCTCGTCGGCCGTCACGGGCGGGTGGTCCAGTTCGACGGTCAGTACGCGGCGCAGGAGCCCTGCCATGGGCAGCACGGTTCCGGTGAACTGGTCCAGGTCGGGCTTCTGGCCGTCATGGCGCTGGACCCGGGGAAGCCGAGGATCTCGCAGCCGGGGACCGGCCGGTCGGTGGCGATGGTGCTGAGTCGTGGTGCCGGGCCGAGACGTGCGGGACTGCGTAAGAGAGCGGCGTCGAGGCGCTCGTCCGACCAGACCACCTGTGACTGGTGGGCGGGCCGCAGTGCGGGCACCACCTTGGCGCTGTACGCGCCGTCGAGAACGTGGGCGCTGGTCAGGACGAGGTCGGGGGCGACGAGGACCCCGCTGCCTTGTCGCCTTCCCAGGACCAGGACCGTGCTGGGGACCGCTGTCACTGTTCCGCCGCCTCGGGCAGCCCACCGAAGCCCGACAGGTCGGGCTCCTCGTCGTTCCCCACCAGCCAGGGGCCGCCCGTCGCCGCGTTCCTCGGCTTCAGGGTGACGGCGACCCGGTGGGTCTCGCCCTTCGCGCGGGTGGCGTCGGCGCCCGCCTCCACCACCCAGGCCTTCACCTTGCCGCTGCCCTTCACCTCCTGGCGGAGTTCGATCGTGAACTCCATTTCGATGTCGCCCACCTCGAAGGCGACGGCCTGACCGGTGGCCCGGCCGGCGGCGGTGATCAGTTGGTCCCGTACGGACTGGATGGCGTCGGCGAGTTCGATCTTGCTCATGACCTGGAAGTTACCGACGCGGGGGTGAGGGCGGAGGGGTTTCGGGCGGCTCGGCCGCGTGACCCAGGTCGCTTTCGGGCGGCTCGGCCGCGTGACCCAGATCCCACTCGGGGCGGCTCGCTGGTGACAAGGCGCACAGGCGTTTTCGGGGGTACTAACCGGAATAGTGGCGACGTTTGCTGTCGATTCGGGACGTTCAGGTGTGAACCGCCGGGACTTTGGTCCCGAGGGGCGTCGAACCGGGCGTGGGGCGGCCTTTCGGGCGGTTCCGGGCGCCCGCGACGTGCGCTTAAACCGATTCGCTTGTGGCGGTATGTCCGTTTTCGCGACCCCTCTCGGGGGTCGTCAAGGGGTGAACTTTCCAGGAGATCGCTACGACGTGATGTCGTAGATGGGGTGTTTTGGCCGGGCCGGGGGTCCGGGTTACCAAGGATGAGCAAGCCCGACGCAGCGACCGTCCGCGTCGGGTCCCGTACTTCCCGGAGGTTTTCCCCCGTATGTCGAAGCGCGTCATGAACCCCGCCGCCCGTATCACCGCCGTTGCTCTCGCCACCGCGGGTCTGGGAGCGACGCTGGTGGCCGGAGCAGGGTCCGCCTTCGCCGCCGAGGGCAAGGCCGCCGCCCCGGCCGCGCTGACCGCGTCCGCCGCCGTCGCCGCCCAGGCCGACGCCCAGGCCCACGTCGCCGCCCAGGTGAAGACCGCCGTCGCCAAGGCCGCCGCCGTGAAGGCCACGCCCGTGAAGGCCGTCAAGAAGGCCACCCCGGCCTGGGTCAAGCCGGTCACCTCGTACGCCCTCAGCGCCAGCTTCAACCAGGGCGGCGCCATGTGGGCCCACAAGCACTCCGGCCAGGACTTCGCCGTCCCGGTCGGCACCCCGGTCAAGGCCGCCGGCCTGGGCACCGTCGTGAAGGCCGGCCCGAACGGCGGCGGCGACGGCCCCGCGTACGGCAACGCGATCGTCATCAAGCACGGCAACGGCACGTACTCGCAGTACGCCCACCTGTCGAAGATCCAGGTCCACATCGGCCAGAAGGTCGGCGCCGGCCAGCAGATCGCCCTCTCGGGCAACACCGGCAACTCCTCCGGCCCGCACCTCCACTTCGAGATCCGCACGACCCCGAACTACGGCTCCGCCGTCAACCCGATGGCCTTCCTCCGGGCCCACGGCGTCGGCGTCTGACGCACCCGGTCGCTCAGGCCCGCTGGGCCTGCTCGATCAGATCGAGGGCGACCTCGAGGACGGCTTCCTGCTTCTCCTCGGGGTCGCCCTCGACGTTCTCCATGAAGAAGGTCCCGGCGTGCAGCGCGAAGATCGCGCTCACGGCGCGGACCTTGTCCTTCATCGGGGACTCGGGCTCCTGGATGAACTGGTTGAGCGCGATGAAGCGCTCCTTGAAGGTGAGCCCGATGCTCAGGTCGCGCACGGTCGCCTGGTTCTCGTGCATGAAGCGGAAGAGCGGGGCCGCGGCGAGCAGCGCCTTCTGGTAGCGGCGCAGGATCTCCTGCTTGGTCTCCAGGGTGCGCGGCTGCTCGCCGGCCCAGGCGACCAGCTCGTCGATGGGGCGCGCCAGGTCCTGGAAGATCCCGATGATGATGTCTTCCTTGGTCTTGAAGTGGTAGTAGAGCGCGGCCTTGGTGACGTCGAGCCGCTCCGCGATCTCGCGCAGCGAGGTCTTCTCGTAGCCCTGCTCGGCGAAGAGTTCGAGAGCCACGTCCTGGATGCGCTGGCGGGTGTTGCCTCGGGCCATGACGGGTCTCCGTTTTCCAGAAAACTTACTTGACGCCCGGCTAGTTACCGGCCTAACGTCCTCAGTGTAGTAACTAGCCGGGCGGCAAGTAAGGGATCGACATGGCGACGAAACAGAACGTTCAGGCAGCACAGGGGGAGGTTGCGGACCCGCAGCCGCGCAGCGTACGCGTCGTCCTCCTCGCCCTCATGATCGCGATGCTGCTCGCGATGCTGGACAACATGATCATCGGCACCGCGATGCCGACGATCGTCGGTGAGCTCGGCGGTCTGGAGCACCTCTCCTGGGTCGTCACGGCCTACACCCTGGCCACCGCCGCCTCCACCCCGCTCTGGGGCAAGCTCGGCGACATGTTCGGCCGCAAGGGCGTCTTCCTCACCTCGATCGTGATCTTCCTGATCGGCTCGGCGCTCAGCGGCATGGCCCAGGACATGGGCCAGCTCATCGGCTTCCGCACCGTCCAGGGCCTCGGCGCCGGCGGCCTCATGGTCGGCGTCATGGCCATCATCGGCGACCTGATCCCGCCCCGCGAGCGGGGCAAGTACCAGGGCATGATGGCCGGCATCATGGCCCTCGCCATGATCGGCGGCCCCCTCGTCGGCGGCACCATCACCGACCACTGGGGCTGGCGCTGGTCCTTCTACATCAACCTGCCGCTCGGCGCCGTCGCCCTCGCCATGCTCACCACGGTCCTGCACCTGCCGAAGAAGCAGCGCGCCACGGGCACCCGGATCGACTTCCTCGGCGCCGCGCTGCTGACCGCCGGCATCACCGCGATCGTCCTCGTCACCACCTGGGGCGGCACGGAGTACGCCTGGGGCTCGGCCACCATCGTCGGCCTCACGATCGGCGGCGTCGTCGCCCTCGCCGCCTTCCTCTTCGTCGAGACCCGGGCGAGCGACCCGATCATGCCGCTGCACATCTTCCGCAGCCGCAACTTCACCCTGATGTCCCTGATCGGCTTCATCACCGGCTTCGTGATGTTCGGCGCCGTCCTCTACCTGCCGATCTTCCAGCAGGCCGTCCAGGGCGCCTCGGCCACCAACTCCGGCCTGCTGCTCCTGCCGATGCTGCTGTCGATGATGGTCGTCTCGCTGCTCGTCGGCCGCTTCACCACCAGCACCGGCAAGTACAAGGTCTTCCCGATCGTGGGCGGCGCGCTCATGGTGGCCGGCCTCTTCCTGCTCTCCACCATGGACACCGGCACCTCGCGCCTCGTCTCCGGCGTCTGGATGGCCGTCCTCGGCGCCGGCATGGGCTTCCTCATGCAGATCACCATGCTGGTCGCCCAGAACAGCGTGGAGATGAAGGACATGGGCGTCGCCTCCTCCTCCACCACCCTCTTCCGGACCCTCGGCTCCTCCTTCGGCGTCGCGATCATGGGCGCGCTCTTCACCAGCCGCGTCCAGGACGAGATGGCCTCCCGCGGCGGCGCCGGGCTCACCGAGCGGACCGCCCAGCTCGACGCGGCGAGCCTCGCCAAGCTGCCGGCCGCGCTCCGCGAGGCCTACCAGCACGCGGTCGCGTCCGGCACGCACGGCGCCTTCCTCATCGGCTCGGCCGTCGCCGTCCTCGGCTTCGTCCTCGCCTTCTTCGTCAAGGAGGTGGCGCTCCGCGGAGCCGGACCGGCCGCGGCGCCCCAGGCGGAGGCCGGCGACGACGCGCCCAAGGTCGCCGAGAAGGTCTGACCGCTCGTACGGAGAACAGGTGGGGCCGGTCCCGGAAGGGCCGGCCCCACCGTCATGCGCTCACTCCGCCAGCCGCAGCACCGGGAAGCTGCCCGTGTTCGTCGGCGCGTGGTCCGGCAGCCACAGCACCGCGATGGCACCGCCCACCCCCTCCGCGGCCCCCTCCGAGGCCACGTTCCGGAAGGTCAGCCGGGCGCCGAGGACCCGGGCCTGGCCCGCCGCGATCGTCAGGCCCAGGCCGTGGCCCTGGCCCGCGCGGTCGCTGGTCCCCGTGCGGAAACGGCTCGGACCCTCCTTGAGGAGCGCCTCGGGGAAGCCCGGACCGTGGTCGCGGACCCGGACCACCCGGCCCTCGACGGTGACCTCCACCGGCGTCCTGCCGTGCTTGGCCGCGTTGGCCAGGAGATTGCCCAGGACCCGCTCCAGGCGGCGCGGGTCGGTGTTCACCCAGGACTCGTGCACGACCCGGACGACGACCTCCGGGTCCAGGGCCCGCACCCGCCGCTCCACGAACTCGCCGAGCGCGATCTCCTGGAGCTCGGCCCGCTCCGACGCGCTGTCGAGCCGGGCCACCTCCAGGACGTCCTCCACCAGCGTCCGCATGGCCTGCGCCCGGTCCCGTACGAGCTCGGTCGGGCGCCCCGGCGGCAGCAGCTCGGCCGCCGTGAGCAGCCCCGTGACGGGGGTGCGCAGCTCGTGCGCGATGTCGGCGGTGACCCGGCGCTCGGCCTCGATCCGCTCGTTCAGGGCGTCGGTCAGGGCGTCGACGGCCCAGGCCAGGTCGTCGGTCTCGTCCCGCACGACCCCGCCGACCGCGTCCCGCACCCGTACGTCCGTGTTGCCCTGGGCCACCCGGCCGGCCGCGACGGCGGCCTTCCGCAGCCGCCGCGAGAGCCCGCCGCCGATGAGCACGCCGAGCGCGCAGCCGCCGAAGACCACCGACACCGAGCCGATCACGAGGGCCCGGTCCAGATCGTTCATGATCGTCGCGCTGCGGTCGGCGAAGGGGATGTGCAGCGACAGCACGTCGCCGTTGGCGAGCGGCACGGCCGCCCACACGTCCGGCGGCCCGCCGTGCCGGTGCTCCTGCACGTACGTCCCGCGTCGCTTGTCCCGCATCAGCTGGTCCAGCTGGTCCGGCAGCGCCGGGTCGTTGATCTTCGTGCCGAAGCGGGGCTCCTTCGGCTTCGACGTCTCGTACATCCGCTGGGCGAAGAGCAGCCGCTCCATCTGCACCTCGCGCGCGTTGTCGAGCATCGAGATGCGGGCGGCGTTGTGCACGACGATGCTCAGGGTGACCGCGATGAGGGCGCCCACCGCCGCGATGGCGACGGCGATCTTCCAGCGGACCCCGGTACGCAGGGGCAGCAGCTTCACCGGACCGCGCCCGTCTCGGGGGATGGCTCGTGGGGGATCATGCCGGGCTAGCTCTTGAGCTTGTAGCCGAAGCCGCGGACGGTGTCGATCCGGTCCTGGCCGATCTTGGCGCGCAGCCGCTGCACATGGACGTCCACGACCCGGGTGTCACCGCCCCAGCCGTAGTCCCAGACGCGCTCCAGGAGCTTGTCCCGGGACAGCACGGTGCCCGGCGCCGACGAGAACTCCAGGAGCAGCCGCATCTCGGTCGGGGTCAGCGCCACCGGCGCCCCGCCCTTGCGGACCTCCATGCCCTCGGTGTCGACCTCCAGATCGCCGAAGACGAGGAGCCCGCCGCCGTCCGGAGCGTCCCCCCGCTCGCCCGCGCCGCCCGCGTGCCCGAAGCGGCGCAGCACGGCCCGGATGCGGGCCATGAGCACCGAGCCGTCGAAGGGCTTGGTCACGTAGTCGTCGGCGCCCGCCTCCAGGCCGAGCACGACGTCGATCGAATCGGCGCGCGCCGAGAGCATGATCACGGGCACGGTCGACTCGTCGCGGATGCGACGGCAGAGGCTGACCCCGTCCATCCCCGGCAGCATCACGTCGAGGAGCGCGATGTCGGGCCGCTGCGCCCGGAAGGAGTCCAGGCCGGAGAGCCCGTCGGGCATGGCTGTCACCCGGAAGCCGTCCCGCTCCAGGGCGAGCTGGGTGGCCTCACGGATGACGTCGTCGTCCTCGACGAACAGGACATGGGTTTCGGCCATCGTGCGTGCCCTTCGGGTTCTGTGCGTTCTCTCGGTCCACGGCTCAGCCGGCGGGGGGCTCGGACGGCGCGGGCTCGGGGCCGTCGCCGACGGCCCTGCTGTAGTCGTTGTGCACCCAGTCGTGCTGGGTGAATCTGCTGCCCGACCAGCGGTAGGTGATCACGTCCTCGCCCGAGGGGTACGCGACCGGGTCGCCCTTCGCGTACACCTGCTTGGTGACGACGAGGTCGCCCCGGTCGATCGTGGCGTAGACCGCCGCGTCCTCGGCCATGAAGACGTTCTCGTACCGGTCGCTCTGCTTGCGGTAGACGTACGTGCCGATGCCGACGGCGTCGCCGCAGGTCATCACGTTGACGACGACGTCGGGGGCGGAGGCGTTCGTGAGGTCGCCGTAGGAGGCGTCCACGGGGTACGCGTCCGCGACGCACGGCTTCAGGTCGCTCTTCAGCCGCTGGCCGATCTTCGGGTCGGCCTTCAGGAGCGCGATCGGATCCACCCGCTCGGCCGACTGCGGGCCGGCGGCGTCGGAGGCGGAGGGGGTGGGCGCCGCGGCGGCGATCTCGTCGGTGCGGGCCGCGCCCTCGTCGCGGGAGCCGGTGCCGCCGGTGGAGCAGGCGGCCAGGGACAGCCCGACGGCGACGAGCCCGGCCGTCGCCGTGACGCTCGCCGCCTTGACGGTACGGCGCGGGCGGCGACGCCCGGTCGCGTACCGGTCGCCGCCGCCGAAGCCCGGGCCGCTGTCACCGAAGCCCGGGCCGCTGTCGCCGAAGCCGCCGGGGCCGCTGCGACGGTCCTCGGAGCCGCCGGGGCCCTGCGGGCCGCCGGAGCCCCCGAGGCCGTGCTCGTGGTCCCCGTGGTCCTCGTCCCCGTGGCTTCTGCCGTCGCCGTCGGGTTCGCCGTCTAGGCCGCGCACCGCTCCCGCCCCCCTTCGTCGCCTCGTACGGTCGCCCGCTCCCCCGTCCGCCCCAGGGCGCGGGCGTCGAGGTCACGGCTCTCCAGCTCCTGGCGGAGCCGGGCGAGCGCGCGGTGGAGCGTCGACTTCACCGTACCGGTCGACATGCCGAGCGCCGCCGCCGTCTCCTCCGTGCTCATCTGCTCCCAGTGGCGCAGGACGACGACGCTGCGCTGCTTCGGCGCGAGCACCTTCAGGACGTCCATGAGGAGGGCGCGGTCGGCGTGCTGCTCGGTCGGGTCCTCGATGCTCGCGTCCGGCAGCTGCTCGGTCGGCACCTCCTCGAGCTTGCGGGAGCGCCACCACTCGGTCCGGGTGTTGATCATGACCCGGCGCAGGTAGGCGTCGGCGAGGGACTTGTCGGCGATGCCGTCCCAGCGGCCGTACGTGCGGGCCAGCGCCGTCTGGAGCAGGTCCTGGGCGTCGACGGGGTCGGCGACGAGCCGGCGGGCACTGCGCAGCAGCGCGTCCTGCCGCGTGCGTACGTACTCCTCGAAGTCGAGCACCTCGCCCTGCCGCATCCCAACCGCCTCCGATCCCCGTGACCTTGTCCTCGTGTCGTCGACGACGCTACGGAGCGGTTGTCACGGGGCTGTGCGGGGCAGCCGTCGGTCGACGCACGGCTACCCATCGGTTGTGTAACAGCGGGGGCGGAAGAGGTTTGAGGCCCCGCTCGGGAGAGAGCGGGGCCTCGAAGGGGCCGGGCGCGGCCTCAGGACAGCGGGAGCCGGTACCGGTCGCCCTCCAGCGGTTCGACGAGACCGTCGGAGACCAGCCCGTCCAGGGCCCTGCCCCGCTGCACCGGCTCGTCCCAGACCGCGTCCAGGGCGGCCTGCGTCACCGGCTCCGTCGACTCCCGCAGCACCGCGAGGAGCCGGCCGCGCACCTGCCGGTCGGTCCCGGCGTACGTCTGGCCGCGCCGCGGAGGACCGTCGTGCGCCGGCTTCCCCGAGAGCCGCCAGGCGCACCGCTCGGCGATCGGGCAGCGCCCGCAGTCCTCGTTCTTCGCCGTGCACACCAGGGCGCCCAGCTCCATGGAGGCGGCCGCCCAGCGGGCGGCCGTCGGCTCGTCGTCGGGCAGCAGCGCCCGGGCGAGCCGCCGCTCGGCGGCCGTGGTCGCGTTCGGCGGGTACTGGACGCCGGTCGCCGCCCGCGCGAAGACCCGGCGCACGTTGGTGTCCAGGACCGCGTGCCGCTGCCCGTACGCGAAGGAGGCCACCGCCGCCGCCGTGTACTCGCCGATCCCGGGCAGCGCGAGCAGCTGCCCGTGGTCGCGGGGCACGTCGCCGTGGTGCCGTTCCGTTATGGCGACGGCCGCCGCGTGCAGCCGCAGCGCCCGGCGCGGGTAGCCGAGCCGGCCCCAGGCGCGGACCGCCTCGCCGGGGGCCTCCGCGGCCAGGTCGGCCGGGCGCGGCCAGCGCGCCAGCCACTGCTCGTACACCGGCAGGACCCGGACGACGGGGGTCTGCTGGAGCATGAACTCGCTGACCATGACGCCCCAGGCACCGGCCTCGGGGCGGCGCCAGGGCAGGTCGCGGGCGTGCCGGTCGAACCAGGCGAGGACGGGCCCGTGCAGCTCGGCGGGGAGCGCCGGGGCGGCGGGGGCCGTGGACGTGAGGGGAGTGTCGATGGAAGTCATGGCACCTCCGATCCTGGCACGTCCCCGGCGGGATCAGTACGCGCCGTGGCGCGCGCGAGAGCGACGCGCGGAGTGCGCGGGCGCGTGCGCGGAGGCGTGGGCATGCGCCCCGCGCCCCGCGCACCACACCACGGCCGAGCTCCGGCTCGACCGGGCCGTCTCCACCAGCGACCGCACGGGCCGCTCCGCCGCCCGCATCACGACGAGGGCGACCAGGGCGCCGGCGATCAGGCCGACGGTCACGTCGTGCGGGTAGTGGACCCCGACGAAGACCCGGGAGAAGGCCATGAGCAGTGCCATCGGCACGGTCAGCCAGACGATCCCGCGCCAGGACAGGGCGAGGGCGATCGCGGCGGCGCCCGCGATGGCCGAGTGGTTGCTGGGGAAGGACCAGTCGCCGTGCGGCGGGCAGGCGACGAGCGAGACGGGGGCGCCGGCGACCGCGCGGCACGGGCGCTCCTCGTCGATCAGCGACTTCAGGGCCTCGCTCACCACGTAACCGAAGCCGGTGGCGACCGGGGCGAGCAGCGCGAGCGCCATCGCCCGGCTCGACCCCTCCCGGGAGCGCCACCAGCCGACGAGGAACAGCACGGCGAAGAGCAGCAGCCCGAGCTCCGTCCACACCTCGGCGAGCCACTGGAACCAGTGGGGCGTGGAGTGGGCGAAGTCGGCGACGTCGAGATACAGACGGTCGGAGAGGTCGAGAAGGGTGTTCATGGTGCACGACGCTAACCGGAATCCGGAGTCCGCCGCCCCAGGCCAACGGCCAGAACGACCCCTGACGAAAGTGGGGGGCCTCGATTCGCGCTGGTTCCCGACGGTTTCCGCCGGCGTTCCGGCAGGGCCCCTCCGGGGTTCCGGCAGGGCCCCTCCGGGGTTCCGGGAGGAGTTCCCCGGGCCGACGGATGTGATCATCGGCAAAACTTGGGCTCTGGGGCGGCGGGTGGGGCGGGAGTTGGGCCGGATCTCTCGTAAGGTTCGGGTCGTGGGATCTTTGCGCAATCCGGTCGGGCCGCTTCCCTCCACCATCTACTGGCGACGGAGGGCGGTGGCGGCGTGCCTGGTGGCGCTGCTCGCGCTCCTCGCGGTGTGGGCCATCACCTCCGGTGACGGCGGCGGGAAGAAGCCCAACGACGCCGCCAACGGCTCGTCGCCGACCCCGCCGTCGATCACCCCCGGGCCCTCCGGCACCGGACCGGCGATCAGCCAACAGCCCGGCGGACGCGACGAGTCGGGGGACTCCGGCGACACCGCGGGCGACAACGGCGCTTCGGGGGAATCCGGTTCGGCCGCCGGCGCGGACGCGGGCACCGACGCCGGCGCGGACTCCGGCGTCGTGGACGCGGGGGGCACCACGGGCACCGGCAAGAACGGCGACACCGACGGAGCCGGCGGCGACGGAGGCGCGGGCACCGGCGCGGCCCAGCAGGTCCCGGCCGACTCCCCGCTCCCCAACTGCCCCGCCTCGGCAATGGACTTGACCTTCCGCTCCACCAAGGTCACCTACGAGGCAGGGGAGAAGCCCCGCTTCCAGCTCGTCGTGAAGAACACCTCGAACACCACCTGCAAGGCCGACTTCGGGCCCCGCAACGCCGTCCTGACGATCAGCGACGACCGGGACGACGAGGTCTGGTCCACCGCGGACTGCCCGCGCCCCGGCGCCCCGCTGCTGCTGCGCGTCCCCGCGCACGCCACCATCACCCACACCGTGGAATGGGACCGCCGTCGCAGCGCCCCGCAGTGCGCCGCCACCCCGGCGGGCCAGGCCGGCCCCGGCACGTACCTGGTGGAGGCGGAGATGCCGGGCACGAAGGTGCTCGCGGCGTCGTTCCGGCTCGCGAAGGACTGAACCGGGCGGTACGGACCGGGCGGGGCGGACGGATCCGAGGGACGCGTACGCACCGGCACGGGCGGTACGGGCCGGACCGGGCGGTACGTCCTAGACGTACCGCTCCAGGATCGAGGACTCCGCGAGCCGCGACAGGCCCTCGCGGACGCTGCGGGCACGCGCCTCGCCGACGCCGTCGACGGTCTGGAGGTCGTCCACGCTCGCCGCGAGCAGCTTCTGCAGCCCGCCGAAGTGCTCCACCAGACGCTCGATGATCGCGCCGGGCAGCCGCGGCACCTTCGCCAGGAGCCGGTAGCCGCGCGGCGAGACCGCCGAGTCGAGGGTCTCGGGCGAGCCGCTGTAGCCGAGGGCACGCGCCACGACCGGAAGCTCCAGGAGCTCGGTGTGGGTGAGCGCGTCCAGCTCGGTGAGCGCCTCGGCGACCGTCCGCGAGCGCTTCGCCGTCGGCTCCGGCACGTAGTCCCTGATCACCAGCTCGCGCTCCGGCTCCACGCCCGCGATCAGCTCGTCGAGCTGGAGCGAGAGGAGCCGACCGTCGGTACCGAGCTCCACCACGTACTCGGCGATCTCGGTGGCGATCCGGCGGACCATCTCCAGGCGCTGCGCGACCGCGGTGACGTCCCGGACCGTGACCAGGTCCTCGATCTCCAGGGCCGAGAGCGTCCCGGCCACCTCGTCGAGCCGCAGCTTGTACCGCTCCAGGGTCGCGAGCGCCTGGTTGGCGCGGGACAGGATCGCGGCCGACTCCTCCAGGACCCGGCGCTCACCGTCCACGTACAGCGCGATCAGCCGCATCGACTGCGAGACGGAGACGACCGGGAACTTGCACTGCTTGGAGACCCGGTCCGCGGTGCGGTGGCGGGTGCCGGTCTCCTCGGTGGGGATGGAGGCGTCCGGGACCAGCTGCACGCCCGCGCGGTGGATCTTGGTGATGTCCTTGTCGAGGACGAGCGCGCCGTCGAGCTTGCACAGCTCGCGCAGGCGCGTCGCGGTGAACTCGACGTCCAGCTCGAAACCGCCGGTGCACATCGAGTCGACCGTCTTGTCCAGGCCCAGGACGATGAGACCGCCCGTGTTCCCCCGGAGGATCCGCTCCAGGCCGTCGCGCAGCGCGGTGCCCGGCGCGACCGCGCTCAGGGCGGCGCGCATCAGCGCTTCGTTGCCGGAGCCCGCGCCGGACTTTCCAGGAGCTGCTGCCCCGTCCTTGGCTGCCACTGCACTCCTCCGGCTCGTACGGATGGGCGAGACCAGGGCAAAGTCTAGCGACACCACCCCGGCGGAGGGTTCGCCGCAGCGGTGCGGGCCCGCGTTCCGCGGGGCGGGACGGGTGGGCGCACCCCCGCGGAGACGGCTTCCGTGCCCGCCCGGCGCCCCCGAGGACCCCCGGTCAGCGGCCGGCCTCCTCCTCCGCGCCCTTCGCCCTGCGGCTGCGCGGCAGCACCCGCAGCGCGTCCCCCACGTCCGCCACCTCCGTCACCTTCATGCCGGCCGGCACCTTCCCCGGGTCCCCCGGCACCAGCGCGTGCGTGAAGCCCAGGCGGTGCGCCTCGGCGAGCCGCCGCTGCACGCCCGTCACCCGCCGCACCTCGCCCGCGAGCCCGACCTCGCCGATCGCCACCAGGTTCTTCGGGAGCGGGGTGTCGCTCGCCGCGGAGGCCAGCGCGAGCGCGATCGCCAGGTCGGCCGCGGGCTCGGTGAGCTTCACGCCGCCGACGGTCGCGCTGTAGATGTCCCGCTTGCCCAGCGCGCTGATCCGGCCGCGCTGCTCCAGGACCGCCAGCATCATCGAGACCCGGGAGGTCTCCAGGCCCGAGGTCGTCCGCCGCGGCGACGGGATCTGCGAGTCGACCGTCAGCGCCTGCACCTCGGCGACCAGCGGCCGCTTGCCCTCCAGGGTGACCGTCAGACAGGTCCCGGGCACGGCCACGTCACGCCGGGTAAGGAAGAGCCCGGAGGGGTCGGCGAGCCCTGTGATGCCCTCGTCGTGCAGCTCGAAGCAGCCGACCTCGTCGGTCGCCCCGTACCGGTTCTTCACGCCCCGGACCAGCCGCAGGCGCGCGTGCCGGTCGCCCTCGAAGCTGAGGACGACGTCGACCAGGTGCTCCAGGAGCCGGGGTCCCGCGATGGCCCCTTCCTTGGTGACGTGGCCGACGAGGAGCGTCGACATCCCGCGCTCCTTGGAGGCCCGGATGAGGGCACCCGCCACCTCGCGGACCTGGGCCATGCCGCCGGGCGCGCCGTCGATCTCGGGGGAGGCGACGGTCTGCACCGAGTCCAGGATCAGCAGGGAGGGCTTCACCGCGTCGAGGTGCCCGAGGACGGCCGACAGATCGGTCTCGGCCGCCAGGTACAGATGGTCGCTGAGCGCGTTGATCCGGTCGGCGCGCAGCCGGACCTGGCTCGCGGACTCCTCGCCCGTGACGTACAGCGTGCGGTGCTCGTCGCTCGCCGCCTTGGCCGCCACGTCGAGCAGCAGCGTGGACTTGCCGACGCCCGGCTCGCCCGCGAGCAGCACGACGGCGCCGGGCACCAGACCCCCGCCGAGGACCCGGTCCAGCTCGTCGACGCCGGTCGAGCGGGCGGTCGCCTGCCGGCCGTCGACCTGTCCGATGGGGAGGGCGGCGGTGGAGACGCGGCCGGCGGCGGTGGTCCGGACGGCGGGCGCGCCGTACTCCTCGACCGTCCCCCAGGCCTGGCACTCGGGGCAGCGGCCGAGCCACTTGGCCGTCTGCCAGCCGCACTCGGTGCAGCGGTAGGACGGCCGTTCCTTGGCGGTTTTCGTACGGGCAGCCATGAGCCACACCGTATCCGCCGCCACTGACAACGGGCCCCGGCCGTCCACAGGGGCGGCCCCACGGCCCCGGAACACCGGCTTCCTGTCCCCTTTCGAGCGATAGCTTCACCCGTAAGAATGAGAATGGAGCAACCGGTACGAAGAGTGCCCGCCGCCCTGCCTACGGTCGCCCAGTGACGAGCAGCAGGCTGGATCCCCCCGCACGCACCACCGGCGCACACCGGGCGCACCGCGCCACGGCCCAGGGACCGCGCACGCTCGGCCGTCGTCCCCCCGCCCGTTACGAAGCGGCCCTCGACGGCCTCTTCACGTACTGCCTCTCCGTGCTCTGCGACCACGACACGGCCACCGCCGTCCTCGGCGACGTCCTCGCCGTCGCCGAGCGCCACCACGGCCGCTGCCCCTCCGACGAGGACGGCCGCACGGCCTGGCTGTACGCCCTCGCCCGCTGGGCCTGCCTGCGCAGCCTCGGCGAGCAGCGCGGCAAGCGCCAGGGCGCCCACACCGGCCGCCCGGCCGTCGCCGCCCCCGAGCCGCCCCGGGTCTCCGAGGAGACCGCCGAGCGGCGCCGCGCCGAACTCGCCCTGCTCGCCTGGCCGGAGGCCGCGGGCACCACGCCCGAGCAGCGCGAGGCCCTGGAGCTCGCCGTGCGGCACGGCCTCAGCCACCGCCAGGTCGCCGCCGTGCTCTCCCTCGACCCGCTCGCCGCCCGCGAACTCCTCGCCACCGCCGGCTGCGAGGTCGAACGCACCCGCGCCGCCCTCGCCGTCGTCGAGACCGGCAGCTGTCCCACCGTCGCGCGGCTCACCGGCGACCACCGGGTGCTCCTCTCGGCCGCCCTGCGCGCCGAGCTCGTCCGGCACGTCGACGACTGCCCCCGCTGCCGCCGCGCCGCCGAGCGCGTGGGCGCCGCCGGCCCCTGGCCCGGCGCCACGGCCCTCCCGGCGGACCGGCTGCCGCTCGTCGAGGCGCCCCGGGCCGCCGCGTACATGGCGATGCTGCACGTCCCACGCGCGCGTGCGGGCGCCCCGCGCTTCGCGCCCACCGGCTTCCCCATGGACCCGAAGGACCACGTCGCCCGCCGCGACCGGATGCGGGCCCGCGCGGTGACCACCACGGTCGTCGCCGCCGTGGTCGCCGCCCCCGTCCTCGCCCTGTGGACCTCCTACCGCGGCACCCCGGACACGGACGCCGCCGGCCACGACGGGGCCAGGATCAGCGCGCGCGAGGCCGACGGGCCGGTGGGCCCGGACGGGGGCCGCTACGAGAACGCGGGGAACGCCCGCGCCACCCCGGAGCCCCGCTTCACCCAGGGCAGCCGCGCCCCCGACGTCTCCGTCGAGGTCGTCAGCCCCGGCACCCCCACCGAACCGGGCCGGCCCGGCGAACCCGCCGCCGGCTGGATCACGGTCACCGCCACCGGCCACGGCGACGTCACCCTGCTCACCCTCACCGCCGCAGGCGGCTCACCCGTCGACTGGTCGCTGTGGACGGACGCCCCCTGGCTGTACGTGAGCCGGGCCTCCGGCACGCTCCGTCCCGGCGAGAAGATCACGATCGTCGTCCGCGTCGACCACGGCCGCGCACCCGCCGGCGCCTGGAGCGCGCGCGTGGGGGCGAACCCCTCGGGAGCGGTGATCAGGATCGACGGCCACGGGCCGGCCAGACCGCCGACGGGCCGGGTCGTCACGCCCCCGCCGGTCACGACGACGGAGCCGACCACGCCGCCCACGTCCCCGCCGACGTCCCCGCCCACGACGGAGCCGACCACCCCGCCCACGACGGAGCCGACGACGCCGCCCACGACCGAGCCCACGACACCGCCGCCGACCACGGAACCCACGACGGAGCCGACCACCCCGCCCCCGACGGGCGGAGAAACCCCGCCCTCGGACCCGGGCACGCCCCCGTCGTCGCCGGAGGAACCGCCCCCGTCCTCCTCCTAGGAGGGGTCCGCCGGGTGCGGGGCCACCAGCGGCAGCTGCGAGGCGAGCCGGGCCTCGCACAGCCCGGCCAGGACCTCGTACGCCTCCTCGCCCATCATCTCGACCAGCTCGGGCCGGTACGAGACGTAGACCGGCTCGGCGCCGACGTGCGCCGACGACGCCGTCGTGCAGTACCAGTGCAGGTCATGGCCGCCCGGCCCCCAGCCGCGCCGGTCGTACTCGCCGATCGACACCTGGAGCACCCGGCTGTCGTCGGGGCGGTCGATCCAGTCGTACGTCCGCCGCACCGGCAGCTGCCAGCACACGTCCGGCTTCGTCTCCAGCGGCTCCCGGCCCTCCTTCATCGCCAGGATGTGCAGCGAGCAGCCCGCGCCGCCCGCGAAACCGGGCCGGTTCTGGAAGATGCAGGACCCCTCCCAGCGGCGGGTCTGCCGGTCGCCGTCCTCGTCGAGCTGCACCCAGCCCGACTCCGTGCCGACGTCGTGGAACTGCCACAGCTCCGGCGTCAGCCGGGCCACGTGCTCCGCGACCCGCTTCTCGTCGTCCTCGTCGGAGAAGTGCGCGCCCAGGGTGCAGCAGCCGTCGTCGGCGCGCCCCTCCTGGATGCCCTGGCAGCCGTTGCCGAAGATGCACGTCCAGCGCGACGTCAGCCAGGTCAGGTCACAGCGGAAGACCTGCTCCTCGTCGGTCGGATCGGGGAACTCGACCCACGCGCGCGCGAAGTCGAGGCCCTTCTCGTCGGGCTCCTCCGCCTTGCCCGGCTTCTGCTTCCCGACCTTGACCGCCTTCACGGCCTTCGCCGCGTGCGCGCTCCTGGCGTCCTTCACGCGCGAGCCGTCGCTCTCTTTGTCCGGCTTCGCCTTCTTCGTCTTTGGCACAACACCAAGCGTATGACGACGAGCGCAGTAGCGTTCCGCCCATGAGACTCGGAGTCCTCGACGTCGGTTCGAACACAGTGCATCTGCTGGTGGTGGACGCCCACCCCGGCGCCCGGCCGCTGCCCGCCCACTCGCACAAGGCGGAGCTGCGGCTCGCCGAGCTGCTCGACGAGCGGGGCGCGATCGCGCCCGACGGCGTCGAGCGGCTCATCGCGACCGTGCGGGACGCGCTGCTGGCCGCCGAGGACAAGGGCTGCGAGGAGGTGCTGCCCTTCGCGACCTCCGCGGTCCGCGAGGCCAGCAACGCCGACGCGGTCCTCGCGCGCGTGAAGGACGAGACCGGCGTCGACCTCCAGGTCCTCACCGGCGAGGAGGAGGCCCGGCTCACCTTCCTCGCCGCCCGCCGCTGGTTCGGCTGGTCCGCGGGCAAGCTGCTCCTCCTCGACATCGGCGGCGGCTCCCTCGAAGTCGCGTACGGCATCGACGAGGACCCGGACACGGCGGTCTCCCTGCCCCTCGGCGCCGGCCGCCTCACGGCGGGCTGGCTGCCCGGCGACCCGGCCGACACCGCCGACGTGAAGGCGCTGCGCCGTCACGTGCGCGCGCAGATCGCCCGTACGGTCGGAGAGTTCAGCCGCTTCGGCCGCCCCGATCACGTCGTCGCCACCTCCAAGACCTTCAAGCAGCTCGCCAGGATCGCGGGCGCGCCCGGCTCGGGGGAGGGCCTCTACGTCCAGCGGATCCTGACCCGCAAGTCCCTGGAGGAGTGGGTCCCGCGCCTGGCCGCCATGACCGTTCCCGAGCGCGCGGCCCTCCCCGGCGTCTCGGAGGGCCGCGCCGGACAGCTCCTCGCGGGCGCGCTCGTCGCGGAGGGCGCGATGGACCTCCTCGGCGTCGAGGAGCTGGAGATCTGCCCCTGGGCCCTGCGCGAGGGCGTCATCCTGCGCCGCCTGGACCACCTGCCGGGGCACTGACGGGCCGCACGGGGCGCGGGCCGGACCCCGGCGACCGGCCTTCCCGCGCCCCCGGGCCCCTGGGCTCCGCGACCGGCCGCCCGCGCCCGCGCCCCGCCTCCCCGCGCCCCGCCTCCCCGCGCCCCCGGAGCACGCCCCGGCGCGTGTCCGGCGCGTGGCCGAAACCGTTCCCGCCCCGCCCCGGGCGTGACCGGAACCACGCTCCGGCCCCCCGGCCCGCCCCGTACCCTGTCCCCGTGGCAGAACCAGTGGTGCGCGTCCCGGATGCGAAGGTCGCCCTGTCGACGGCCTCGGTCTATCCGGAGTCGACGGCGACGGCCTTCGAGATCGCCGCGCGCCTCGGGTACGACGGCGTCGAGGTCATGGTGTGGACCGACCCCGTCAGCCAGGACGTCGAGGCACTGCGCCGGCTCTCCGACTACCACCAGGTCCCGATCCTGGCCGTGCACGCCCCCTGCCTCCTCATCACCCAGCGCGTCTGGTCCACCGACCCGTGGGTCAAGCTCCAGCGCGCCCAGGCGGCGGCCGAGCGGCTCGGCGCCTCGACGGTCGTCGTGCACCCGCCGTTCCGCTGGCAGCGCCAGTACGCCAAGGACTTCGTGACCGGCATCTGGCGGATGGCGGACGAGACGGACGTGCGCTTCGCCGTCGAGAACATGTACCCGTGGCGGTACAAGGACCGCGAGATGCTCGCGTACGCCCCCGAGTGGGACGTCACCAAGGACGACTACCGGCACTTCACCGTCGACCTCTCGCACACCGCGACCGCCCGCACCGACGCCCTCGCGATGATCGACCGCATGGGCGACCGGCTCGGTCACGTCCACCTCGCCGACGGCAAGGGGTCCGCCAAGGACGAGCACCTCGTCCCGGGGCGCGGCACCCAGCCCTGCGCCGAACTCCTGGAGCGGCTCGCGCTCTCCGGCTTCGACGGGCACGTCGTCATCGAGGTCAACACCCGCCGCGCGATGTCGGCCGCCGAACGCGAGGCCGACCTCGCGGAGGCCCTGGCCTTCACCCGCCTCCACCTGGCCTCCGCCGCCGCCCGCCCGGCCGAGCGGGCCCCCCGCCCATGACCGACCCGGCCCCGCGCCGGCGCGGCCGCCCGTCCCGTACCGAGGAGGAGAGCGGCCCGGGCGCGCGCGAGCGCATCCTCGAAGCGGCCCGCGCCCAGTTCGCCGAGCGCGGCTACGACAAGGCCTCGGTGCGCGGGATCGCCAAGGCCGCGGGCGTGGACCCGGCGCTGGTGCACCACTACTTCGGCACGAAGGACGAGGTCTTCGCCGCCGCCGTCGAGGTCTCCTTCGAGCCCGCGGCCGTCGTCCCGGCGATCCTCGGCGGCCCGCGCGAGGCCATCGGCGAGCGGCTCGCGCGCTTCTTCATCGGCGTCTGGGAGAACCCGGCCTCCCGTGCCCCGCTCCTCGCGATCGTCCGCTCCGCGCTCACCCACGAGGCGGCGGCCAAGGTGCTGCGGACCTTCGTGCTGCGCCGGCTCCTGGAGCGGATCGCGGCCGAGCTGGACGTGCCGGACCCGGCCTTCCGCGCGGAGCTGGCCGCCTCCCACATGATCGGGATCGTGATCATGCGGTACGTGATCCAGGTCGAGCCGCTGGCCTCGGCGGACCCGGAGCGGATCGTCGAGCAGGTGGCCCCGACCCTCCAGCGCTACCTGACGGAAGCCTGAGCCGGGGCCCGGCGGAAGCCGGTGCGAGGCCTGAGGGGACCGGCCCGGAGGCGTCCGAGGTCTGAACATCCGTTCCGCATTCTGGATACCCTGTCCAGATCTTGGAGCGTCGGCGTACGCTCGAAAGCAAGCACACCCATCACGAGGAGCGAGCGACGATGCCCGAGCTGAGGTCCCGCACTGTCACCCACGGCCGCAACATGGCGGGCGCACGCGCCCTTATGCGCGCCTCCGGTGTACCCGGCGCGGACATCGGCCGGAAGCCGATCATCGCCGTGGCCAACTCCTTCACGGAGTTCGTCCCCGGCCACACCCACCTCCAGCCGGTCGGCCGGATCGTCTCCGAGGCCATCACCGCCGCCGGCGGCATCGCCCGCGAGTTCAACACGATCGCCGTCGACGACGGCATCGCCATGGGCCACGGCGGCATGCTCTACAGCCTGCCCTCCCGCGACCTGATCGCGGACAGCGTGGAGTACATGGTCGAGGCGCACTGCGCCGACGCCCTCATCTGCATCTCCAACTGCGACAAGATCACCCCCGGCATGCTGATGGCCGCCCTGCGCCTCAACATCCCGACGGTCTTCGTCTCCGGCGGTCCGATGGAGTCCGGCCGCGCCACCCTGGTCGACGGCTCGGTCCGCACGCTCGACCTGGTCGACGCGATCTCCGACGCGGTGAATCCGAACATCTCGGACGAGGACATCTCCCGCATCGAGGAGAACGCCTGTCCGACCTGCGGTTCCTGTTCCGGCATGTTCACCGCCAACTCGATGAACTGCCTGACCGAGGCCATCGGCCTCTCCCTGCCGGGCAACGGCTCCGTCCTCGCCACCCACACCGCCCGCCGGGCGCTGTACGAGAACGCGGCCCGCACGGTCGTCGACATCACCCGTCGCTACTACGACGAGGACGACGCCTCCGTCCTGCCCCGCTCGATCGCGACCCGCGCCGCCTTCGAGAACGCCATGGCCCTCGACATCGCCATGGGCGGCTCGACCAACACGATCCTGCACCTGCTCGCCGCCGCCCAGGAGGCCGAGCTGGACTACGGCCTGCCGGACATGGACGAGGTCTCCCGCCGCGTCCCCTGCCTCGCCAAGGTCGCCCCGAACGTCGCCAAGGACCGCACGTACTACATGGAGGACGTGCACCGGGCCGGCGGCATCCCGGCCATCCTCGGCGAGCTGTACCGCGCGGGCCTGCTCAACGAGGACGTCCGCTCCGTCCACTCCCGCTCCATCAAGGAGTGGCTGGACGCCTGGGACGTGCGCGGCGGCGCGGCCTCGGACGAGGCCGTCGAGCTGTTCCACGCGGCCCCCGGCTGCGTCCGCTCCGCGACCGCCTTCTCCCAGTCCGAGCGCTGGGAGAGCCTCGACACCGACGCGGCCGGCGGCTGCATCCGCGACGCCGCCCACGCGTACTCGAAGGACGGCGGCCTCGCCGTCCTGCACGGCAACCTCGCCGTCGACGGCTGCGTCGTGAAGACCGCCGGCGTCGACGAGTCCATCTGGACCTTCGAGGGCCCGGCCGTCGTCTGCGAGTCGCAGGAGGAGGCCGTCGAGAAGATCCTGAACAAGCAGGTCAAGGACGGCGACGTGGTCGTCATCCGCTACGAGGGCCCCAAGGGCGGCCCCGGCATGCAGGAGATGCTCTACCCGACCTCCTTCCTCAAGGGCCGGGGCCTGGGCAAGACCTGCGCCCTCGTCACCGACGGCCGCTTCTCGGGCGGCACCTCGGGCCTCTCCATCGGCCACGCCTCCCCGGAGGCGGCCTCGGGCGGCACGATCGCGCTCGTCGAGGACGGCGACCGCATCCGCATCGACATCCCGAACCGCTCGATCGAGCTGCTCGTCGACGACACCGCCCTCGCGGCCCGCCGCGAGGCCCTCGGCGGCGTGTACGCGCCGAAGAACCGGCAGCGCAAGGTGTCGGCGGCGCTGCGGGCGTACGCGGCGATGGCGACGAGCGCCGACAAGGGCGCGGTCCGGGACGTGACGAAGCTGGGCTGATCCCGGCGGTACGTACGGCGGAGGGGAGCGGACCCGCGCGGGTCCGCTCCCCTCCGCCGTACGTGCGTCTCAGCCGCTCACCAGGCTGCCGGGTCGCGGGCGTCCACCGCGAACACGGAGCCGTCCGGCGCCGTCCCGAACACCCGGTCCCCGGCGACCAGCGGCGCGGGCACCAGGGGCGCGTAGTCGAGGCGCCCGTTCCGCATCCGCGGCCGGGTCTGGCCGATCACCGCACCGCGCGTGGTGTCCACGGCGAACAGCCGGCCGTCCTGGACGGAGAAGTAGAGCCGGTCGCCGGGGCCGAGGACCGGTGTGGAGACGTTCCCGGCGGCCGTCTCCAGGTCCCAGAGCACCCGTCCCTTCGGGGCGGCGGTGTCGAAGGCGGTGAGGTGCCCGTCGGCGTCGAGCAGATGGACGACGGCGCCGCGCACGGCGATGCCCCGGAGGTCGATCCGGTAGGGCAGGGACAGCGTGCGGACGGCACCGGCCTTCCCGTCACCGCCCGGTCCCAGCAGGACGAGGGAGTCGACCAGCGAGGTGTCGTAGAAGGACGCGAGGACGAGCGTGCCGTCGCCGGTGCGGCCCAGCGGGTCGAGGTTGCCGTCCAGGTTCCGCTGCCAGACCACCTCGCCGGTGGCGGGGCGGATCGCGCCGACCCTGGTGTGCTTCCCGTCCGGCGCGACCTCGGACACGCTGAGGAGCCCGGAGGGAGCGTCGTACGGTCCCGGGCGCGGCACTTCGAAGCCGGTCAGGCCGTGCCGCCACAGCTCCTTGCCGCCGCGGGCGTCCACCGCCCGGATGCCGCCGACGCCGTCGGCCAGGACCACGGCGGTGCCGGACGGGCGGTAGACCTCGGGGAGCTTCCCGCGGGCGGTCCAGCCGTGGGTGCCGTCCCCGGCCGCGTACGCCTCCAGGGGAGCGGGTGCGGCGACCCCGATCAGGCCGTCCGCGAGGAGCACGGGGGCGTCCGGCGCCTCCTCCCCGATGGGCGCGGGCCGCGACCAGAGGACCCGCCCGGTCACCGGGTCGAGCCGGGCGAGGCCGACGCCACGGGCCGCGCAGTACAGCGCGCCCCCGTCGTGCGCGCAGGCGGGCGCGGCCGTCGGGCCGTGCTCCTGGAGCGGGGTGTGCCAGCCGGTGAACGAGGTCGCCACCTCGGCGGGACTCGTCGGGGTCTCGGGCCCGCGGTCCGCCGGCCGGCTGAGCGCCGCGTACAGACCCGCGGCGGTCAGCGCGAGCGCGGCGGCGACGGCGATCGTCGGGCGCGGCCGGATCCGGACCCGCGGGCCGCGCGGGGGCGGGGCCGGGGCGGGGGCCCGTACGGGCGTGTCCGCGTCCCACGCGGGCGCCGGCCCGGTCTCGCCCTCGGGCAGGGCGGGCCGCCGCCGCTGTGCCGGTATGAAGGCCTCGGCCGCGTACGAGGGGGGAAGCAGCGCCTGCATGATCTGGTCCGGGGTCGGCCGCTCGACGGGCTCCTTGGCGAGGCAGCGGGCGACGAGCGGCGCCAGGTCCGCCGGCACCCCCGTCAGGTCCGGCTCGTCGTGGACGACCTGGTACGCCACGATGTACGGGCTGTCGGAGTCGAACGGGCCGTGCCCCGTCGCCGCGTGCACGAGCACGGAGCCCAGCGCGAACACGTCCGCCGCCGGTCCCACCTCGCGCGGCCGCTGGAACTGCTCGGGCGCCATGAAGGGCGGCGACCCGATCAGCTTCCCCGTCTCCGTGTGCAGATCGCTGTCGACCGGCCGGGAGATCCCGAAGTCGATGACCTTCGGGCCGGTGTCGGTCAGCAGGACGTTGCTGGGCTTGAGGTCGCGGTGGACGACCCCGGCCCGGTGGATGTCGCGCAGCGCCTCCGCGAGCCCGGCGGTGAGCCGGCGCAGCTCGGCCGGGGACAGCGGGCCGTTCCGCTTCACCTGGTCGGCGAGGGTGGGGCCGGGCACGTAGAGGGTCGCCATCCAGGGGCGTTCGGCATCGGGATCGGCGTCGACGACCGGCGCGGTGAAGGCCCCGCTGACCCGGCGCGCGGCCGCGACCTCCTGGCGGAAACGCGCTCTGAACTCGGGGTCCTCCGCGTACCGTGCGTGTACGACCTTGACCGCGAGCCGCAGCCCGGAGGCGGAGCTCGCGAGGTGCACGACGCCCATGCCGCCGGCCCCCAGACAGGCCTGGAGCCGGTAGTCGCCCGCGTACTCGGGCTCCTCCGCATAGCGATCGGCACCGGTGCCGCGCAACGGTGGCATCGCCCACCCCCGTGTGAGTCCCCGTCACATCGCGCGCACGTGCGCGACCCGACGGAGCCTAGTCCATGGTGCCCGCGATGTCGGTGGAGCTTGCTAGCCTGCGCGTCGCGGAGAGTGAAGCTCGGCGGGGCGCTTTTGCGCCACAGGGGGAGGACATCATGACCACGCGCTACGAGGTCGCACCGGGCTACCGGGTCAACGTGCGCTCGGGCCCGAGCACCAAGTACCCGGTCGTCCGGACGCTGCCGCTCGGCGCCACGGTGGCGATCCACTGCCAGAAGTACGGCGAGTGGGTCAGCGGCCCGTACGGCACCACGAACATCTGGGACAACATCGCGCCGGGCGAGTACGTCTCCGACGCGTACGTCCACACGGGCAGCGACGACATGGTCGCACCGCGCTGCCCCTGACCCCTTCTCCGTCGCCCCGGGGATAATCGACCCCGTGAGCGACGAAGAGCAGACCCCCGCCAGGACCGGCCCGCAGCCGGAGGAGATCCGCTTCTTCGGCACGACCTGGGTCGACCACGGCGGCCGTTACGCGCTGCGCCGCGCCGGCCTGGCCGCCGGCGCGCTGGCCGCCGCCGTCGCGGCCTGCTTCGTGCTGCGCTTCGCCTACGAGGGCCTGCAGATCGCGGACGTCGGCGGCGTCGTCAACGTGCTGGTCGTCATCATGTTCGCGGTCTGCAGCGCCATCGCCTTCGGCAAGACCTGGGAGGGCTTCCTCCGCCGCCCGGCCGACCCGGCCCGCGAGGAGTCCCTCCGCAGCCTGAAGGCCATCGGCTTCATCGGCTCCCTCCTCGCCTACGCCGCCCGCTGCTTCGTCGAGGCCCCCGGCGAGGGGCTGCGCCGCGCGGAGTACGAGACGGCCGTCGCCCGGTACGAGAAGCGCCGGGCCACCCGCGCGGGCGACCCGTCCGCCCGCAGGAAGCCGAAGCGCAGGTAGGAGCGCAAGCAAGTGCGGCGTGCGGGCACCGGCCCGCACCCGAACGCCCACCCCGGCCTCGTCCGGGTCCTTGACGCTCGGCACCCCCAGGCGCACTATTCATCACATGATGAATTTCCCGGCGGGCGAGGTCACGGGAACGCCGGCCATCACCGCCAGAGGCCTCACCGCCACAAGAGCCGACCGCCAGGTCCTCCGCGGCCTCGACTTCACCGTCCCCGCCGGCCGCATCACCGGCCTCCTCGGCCCCTCCGGCTGCGGCAAGACCACCCTCATGCGCGCGATCGTCGGCACCCAGGCCAAGGTCGGCGGCACCCTCCAGGTCCTCGGCCGCCCCGCCGGCGACCCCGCCCTCCGCTCCCGCATCGGCTACGTCACCCAGGCCCCGTCCGTCTACGACGACCTCACCGTCCGCCAGAACCTCGACTACTTCGCCGCCGTCCTGCTCCCCGGCCGCGCCCACCGGCACGACCGCCGCACCGCCGTCGACCGGACCCTCCAGGACGTCGACCTCACCGGCCACGCCGACGCCCTCGCCGGCCAGCTCTCCGGCGGCCAGCGCAGCCGGGTCTCCCTCGCCGTCGCCCTCCTCGGCACCCCGGAGCTCCTCGTCCTCGACGAGCCCACGGTCGGCCTGGACCCCGTCCTCCGCCGCGACCTGTGGGACCTCTTCCACCGGATCGCCGCCGACCGGGGCACCACCCTCCTCGTCTCCTCCCACGTCATGGACGAGGCCGAGCGCTGCCACCGGCTCCTCCTCATGCGCGAGGGCGAGATCCTCGCCGAGGACACCCCGGAGGCCCTCCGCCGCCGCAACGACACGACCACCGTCGAGGAGGCCTTCCTGCACCTCGTGGACGCGGCGGACACCCGCGCGGCCCGAGCAGCCGTCACCGCCCGGGGAACAGGCCCCGCCCAGGCAGCCGTCACCCCCCAGGGAGCCGGCCCCGCCCGGGCCGGCCGCACCGCAGACGCCGCCCACGAGGAGCACCGCCCGTGAACGCGAACCGCACCCTCGCCACCGCAGCCCGCGTCCTGCGCCAACTGCGCCACGACCCGCGCTCGATCGCCCTGATGCTCCTCGTCCCCTGCCTGATGCTCTTCCTGCTCCGCTACGTCTTCGACGGCAGCCCCGGCACCTTCGACGGCATCGGCGCCTCGCTCCTCGGCATCTTCCCGCTCATCACGATGTTCCTGGTGACCTCCATCGCCACCCTCAGGGAACGCACCTCCGGCACCCTGGAACGCCTGCTCGCCATGCCGCTGGGCAAGGCCGACCTGATCGTCGGCTACGCCCTCGCCTTCGGACTCGTCGCCGTCGTCCAGTCCGTCCTGGCCACCGGCCTCGCCGTCCGCCTCCTCGGCCTCGACGTCACCGGCTCCCCCTGGCTCCTCCTCCTGGTGGCGCTCCTCGACGCCCTCCTCGGCACCGCGCTCGGCCTCTTCGTCTCCGCCTTCGCCGCGTCCGAGTTCCAGGCCGTCCAGTTCATGCCGGCCGTGATCTTCCCCCAGCTCCTGCTCTGCGGCCTGTTCACCCCGCGCGACCACATGGCCCCCGCCCTGGAGGCGATCTCGAACGTGCTCCCCATGTCGTACGCCGTCGACGGCATGAACGAGGTCCTCCGCCACACCGACATGACCGCCGCCTTCGTCCGCGACTCCCTCGTCGTCGCCGGCTGCGCCGTCCTGGTCCTCGGCCTCGGCGCGGCCACCCTCCGCCGCCGCACCGCCTGACCGCCCCTCGGACACCCCACGCATCCCGGCCCCCACCGGTGAAAGGATGTCGAAAAGGCCCCCTCCGGCGAGGTGAACAGACCCATGACCCAGACCGTCGCAGTCCTCGGCACCGGCAAGATCGGTGAAGCGCTCCTCAGCGGCATGATCCGTGCCGGCTGGCGCCCCGCGAACCTCCTGGTCACCGCCCGCCGCGCCGAACGCGCCGAGGAGCTCCGCACCCGCTACGGCGTCGAGACCGTCACCAACGCCGAGGCCGCCAAGCGCGCCGACACCCTCATCCTGGCCGTCAAGCCGCAGGACATGGGCCGCCTCCTCGACGAGCTCGCCCCGCACGTCACCGCCGACCGCCTGATCATCAGCGCGGCGGCGGGCATCCCCACGTCCTTCATCGAGGACCGCCTCACCGCCGGCACCCCCGTCGTCCGCGTCATGCCGAACACCCCCGTCCTCGTCGACGAGGGCATGTCCGTCATCTCGGCCGGCAGCCACGCCACCCCCGAGCACCTCGCCCACACGGAGGAGATCTTCGGCGGCGTCGGCAAGACCCTGCGCGTCCCCGAGTCCCAGCAGGACGCCGCCACCGCCCTCTCCGGCTCGGGCCCCGCGTACTTCTACTTCCTCGTCGAGGCCATGACCGACGCCGGCATCCTCCTCGGCCTGCCCCGCGCCCAGGCCCACGACCTCATCGTCCAGGCCGCCATCGGCGCCGCCGTGATGCTCCGCGACAGCGGCGAGCACCCGGTCAAGCTCCGCGAGGCCGTCACCTCACCGGCCGGCACCACCATCAGCGCCATCCGCGAGCTGGAGAACCACGGCGTACGGGCCGCCCTGATCGCCGCGCTGGAAGCGGCCCGCGACCGCAGCCGCGAGCTCGCCTCCGGCAACAGCTGACCCCTCACCCGGCGGACGCGCCCTTCAGCACGTCCGCCGTGGTCACGACCCGGGCGAACCGCCCGCCGTGCAGCGACACCGCCGTCGCCCGGGTCAGCTCCTCCGCCGTCTGCGTCCAGCCGAACGGCCCGACCAGGTCGAAGGTGTGCATCGCGTCCAGCGCGAACAGCACGTCGTACCCGAGGTTCCCGCCCATCCGCGCGGTCGTCTCGTTGCACATGTTGGTCTGGATCCCCACCACCACGAACTGCTCGACCCCGGCACCCTTCAGCCAGGCGTCCAGATCCGGCTCCCCGTAGAACGCCGAGTTCACGGACTTCGTCACGAGCAGCTCCGGACCCGAGCCCTTCCCCCGCCGCTCCTCGACGAAGTCCTTGAACCCGTTCCCCTCGGTCCCCGGCTCCAGCGGCGAACCCGCCTGCCGCGAGTCGTGCCGCACGAAGACGACCGGCCGCCCCGTCTCCTGCCAGGCGTCGATCAGGGCCGCGATGTTCCCCTCGGCCTCCGGATTGTCCCGCCGTCCCCAGAACTCCTGCTCGAAGCCCTTCTGCACGTCGACGACCACCAGCGCTGCGTTCTCGTTGATCTCCATGACCACGATCCTCCCGCCGACGGCCCCGCCCTCCCAGAGGGGTGAATGCCAGCGATCGATGCTTTACTGCCAAACGTGTCAGAGACCCCCGAGCCCCGCCCCCAGCGCATCGCCCTCGTCGCCTTCCCCGGCATCCGCGCCTTCGACGTCTCCGTCATCACCGAGGTCTGGGACAGCGACCGCACCCTCCGCGGCGTCCCGCCCTTCGAACTCCGCAGAACCGCCACCGACCCCCACACCCCCGTCCCCCTCCGCGGCGGCCTCACCCTCACCCCCGACCGCCCGCTCACCTGGCTCGACGACCTCACCTCCACCGACCTGGTCGTCGTCCCCGGCATCGAGGACCCCTACGCCGACCTCCCCGCCCCCGTCCTCGACGCCCTCCGCCGCGCCCACACCGCCGGCATCCCGGTCGCCTCGCTCTGCGCCGGCGCCTTCGTCCTCGCCCGCGCCGGCCTCCTCGACGGCCGCCGAGCCGTCACCCACTGGCACCTGGCCGGGACCCTGGCCGCCCTCCACCCCGCCGTCCAGGTCGAACCCGACGCCCTCTTCGTCGAGGACACCGGCATCTGGACCTCGGCCGGCACTGCCGCGGGCATCGACCTCTGCCTCCACCTCGTGCGCACCGCCCACGGAGCCGAAGCCGCCGCCACGGTCGCCCGCTCCATGGTCACCGCCCCCTTCCGTACGGGGACGCAGGCACAGTTCATCGAGCACCCCACCCCCCGCGCCGACCGCGACGCCGACGCCCTCGCCGCCGTACGCGCCCATGCCCTGGCCCACCTCGCCGACCCCCACACCGTCGCGAGCCTGGCCGCCCTCGCCGGCATGTCCCCCCGCTCCTTCGCCCGCCACTTCCAGGCCACGACGGGAACCACCCCCCTCCACTGGCTCATCACCCAGCGGGTCGCGGCGGCCCAGAAGCTCCTGGAGCGGACCGACCACCCCCTCCCCGAGGTGGCCCGCCGCGCGGGCTTCGGCAGCGAGGTCACGATGCGCCAGCACTTCGCCTCCCACCTGGGCACCAGCCCCCGGGACTACCGCACCGCCTTCCGCCACCCGGGCAGAGACACGTCCCAGGACCAGGGTTGACACGGAACCCGGCGGTCCGTAGTGTTCTCCGAGTTGTCCGACGTGAGCACCGACTCCGGTCGGCCCCGGACGACCATTCCGCAAGATCCACTGAAGCTGACGACGCTTTGTCGCGCCGTCGTGCTTTCCGTGCGTTTTTGCGAAATGAGGAATCCGCGTTCGAAGGTTTGAGCGCAGCGGCCCGATTAGCGTCGGGGGCAGGGAATCCGCTAAAGTCTCACTCGTCGGAACGGCCCAACAGCCGGAAAGACAAATCCCGCTGACTGGGAATCAGACGCCGAAAGGATCTGATAGAGTCGGAAACGAAGGAAGCGCCCGGAGGGCCCGGAAACGGGACCGAAGGAAGCGTCCGCACCTTGAGAACTCAACAGCGTGCCAA
>NZ_JBIAMM010000001.1:1020772-1041897 GCF_042874095.1 Streptomyces sp. NPDC004266 | reverse complement strand
CTAATCCACCCCGAAGGGCTTCATCGTTCGACTTGCATGTGTTAAGCACGCCGCCAGCGTTCGTCCTGAGCCAGGATCAAACTCTCCGTGAATGTTGACCGGATATCCGGTGCACCACTCGCGGTGAGCGGGACACCACGGCCGGAATAGGGCCGGATGTCCACAGCGTCCTCGCTGTAGTGTCGCCACCCCCGCAGGGATGGACTTTTTCAAAGGAACCTCGGCCATCCGGAGATGGACGGGGTATCAACTAATCTGGCGTTGATTTTTGGCACGCTGTTGAGTTCTCAAGGTGCGGACGCTTCCTTCGGTCCCGTTTCCGGGCCCTCCGGGCGCTTCCTTCGTTTCCGACTCTATCAGATCTTTCCGATCCGATTTCCTCGGTGCTTTCCGGTCCCGTTCGCTTTCGCTCCGGGCCCTTCCGGCGTGTTCACTACTTTAGCTGATTTCCCTGGCCGTTCATAATCGAGCCATTCGAAACGAATTTCGGAATGCCGAAATGAACCCCAACCGGGGTGATCATCTTGAGTAGTGTGGGTGGCCGCTCCGGGGTGCTTGAACAAGCAGGCCGGGTTCCAGCGGCTCGGGCCACGTTAGTCGGTCGTCCTCGGCGAGTCAAGCCTTCGTTTGCGGGGTGTGTGGGGCCGGTACGGGCTGACCGTCGGGTCCTCCGTGATCCAGAAGCGCCAGGGGTGCGGGGCGCCCTCGCCGCCCACTCCCGTACGGGGGCCGCTGCGGACGCGGTCCGGGGCCGGGGGCGTGCCGGTGAGGAGGGCGAGCGGTCCGTCCTGGCCCGCGCAGGTGTCCGTGCCGTTCAGGGAGAGGGCGACATCGAGGGCCGTGGCCAGGCGGGCCGGTCCCTTGGCCAGCTCGTGGTCGGAGCGGGCCGAGCGGCGGCGGGGGCGGGCCTGGTCGGCGCCCTCGACGATTTCACCCGCGCGCAGCAGGACACCGCTCGCGTGACCCTCGGGTCCGCACACCAGGTTGAGGCAGTGCCACATGCCGTAGGTGAAGTAGACGTACGCGTGGCCGGGGGGTCCGAACATGACGGCGTTGCGTGCGGTGCGGCCCCGGAAGGCGTGCGAGCCGGGATCGATGGCGCCGGCGTACGCCTCCACCTCCGTGAGGCGCAGTTCCATCCGGCCCTCGTCGGTGTTGCGGACGAGGGTGCGGCCCAGGAGGTCGGGGGCCACTTCCAGAACGGGGCGGTCGAAGAAGGTCCGCGGGAGCGGCGTACGGTCGGGGCTCTCGCTCATGCCGTCCGAGCGTACCGGGGACCGGAGGGGAACCGGCTACGGTCGTCGCGCGTATGTAGGGGTCAGGACCCGAGAAGGAGTGGAAGTCATGGGATTCAAGAAGCTGCTCGCGAGCCTGGGCGCCGGCGGGGCCACCGTGGAGACGGTGCTCACGGAGGAGAACGTCGTCCCGGGCGGGGTCGTCCAGGGCGAGGTGCGGATCCAGGGCGGCAGCGTCGACCAGCAGATCGAGGGGCTCTCCGTCGGGCTGCAGGCGCGTGTCGAGGTCGAGGGCGGCGACCAGGAGCACAAGCAGGACATCGAGTTCGTGAAGGTGCGTCTCGGCGGTGCCTTCGAGGTGAAGGCCGGCGCCGTGCACGTCGTGCCGTTCGGCCTGGAGATCCCGTGGGAGACGCCGGTCACCACCGTGGCCGGGCAGCAGCTGCGGGGGATGAACATCGGGGTGACGACCGAGCTGGAGATCGCGCGGGCCGTGGACTCCGGTGACCTGGACCCGATCAACGTGCACCCGCTTCCGGCGCAGCAGGCGATCCTGGACGCCTTCATCCAGCTGGGCTTCCGCTTCAAGAGCGCGGACATGGAGCGCGGGCACATCCGGGGGACGCGGCAGAAGCTGCCCTTCTACCAGGAGATCGAGTTCTTCGCGCCGCAGCAGTACCGGGGGCTGAACCAGGTCGAGGTCAGCTTCGTCGCGGACGACCACGAGATGGACGTCGTCCTGGAGATGGACAAGAAGCCGGGTCTCTTCACGGAGGGAAGCGACTCCTTCCGCGCGTTCAAGGTGGGTCTGCACGACTTCCACACCACCGACTGGGCGGCTTACCTCAACCAGTGGCTCGCCGAGGTCGGCGGCCGGCGCAACTGGCTCTAGGCTCGGGATCGTCAGCGTTGACGGACGATTCGGAGGTACTCGACGTGTCCGAGGGCAAGAGGGCGCCGCTCCCCCATGACTTCCATCCGCCGGTGGCGGCGTTCACCGTGGTGAGCGACGACGTCGCGCCGGGCGGGGTGCTGAAGGACGCTCAGGTGTACGCGGCGGGGAACACCTCGCCGCAGCTGAGCTGGGAGGGCTTCCCGGCGGAGACGAAGAGTTTCGCGGTCACCTGCTTCGACCCGGACGCCCCGACGGGCAGCGGGTTCTGGCACTGGGTGCTGTTCGACATCCCGGCGTCGGTGACGGAGCTGCCGGCCGGTGCCGGGTCGGGGTCGTTCGAGGGGCTGCCGGCGGGTGCCGTGCACGCGCGGAACGACTACGGCTCGAAGGACTTCGGCGGCGCCGCTCCCCCGGCGGGCGAGTCGCACCGGTACGTCTTCACGGTGTACGCGGTGGACCAGGAGAAGCTCGGTCCGGACGCCGACGCCTCGCCGGCGGCGGTCGGGTTCAACCTGCGGTTCCACACGCTGGGGCGTGCCCAGTTGGTCGGTGAGTACGCGGCTCCCGCGGCGGGCTGATCGTTCGTTTGTTGTTTGCCCGCTTCTGGTCTTGGAGAGATCAGAAGCGGGCATCTTTTGTTGCGCAGGAAATTGCGTTGTCCGACCCGGCCGGCCCGGCCATCGTTGATCCAAGCCCGGAGCCCCGTGTGGGGGCTGGGGCCGGCATACGGGAGGTGGGCAACATGCGGGACACGCTGGTACTGAACGCGAGCTTCGAGCCGCTTTCGACGGTCACACTCAACCGTGCGGTGGTGCTCGTCCTGCAGGACAAGGCCGTCGTCGAGCAGGCCCATCCCGAGCTGAGGGTGCGGGGCGCCGCCGTCGACCTGCCGGTCCCGCGGGTGATCAGGCTCTGCCGGTACGTACGGGTGCCGTTCCGAAGACAGGCCCCGTGGTCGAGGCGGGGGGTGCTGGTCCGGGACCAGCACCGGTGCGCGTACTGCGGGCGGCGGGCGACGACGGTCGACCACGTGGTGCCGCGGGCGCAGGGTGGTGGGGACAGCTGGCTGAACACGGTCGCCTCCTGTGCCGAGGACAACCACCGCAAGGCGGACCGGACGCCGGAGCAGGCGGGGATGCCGCTGCTGCACCAGCCGTTCGAGCCGACTCCGGCGGACGCGATGCTGCTCGCGATGCGGGCGAGCGAGCGGTCGGCGCTGCCGGCGTGGCTGGCCGATTCGGCCGCGTAGGGCGTGATCCGCGGACGTGCGGATGCGGAAGGGCCCGTCTCCCGGTGGGGAGGCGGGCCCTTCCGCTGTCGTGGCTAACCGAGGGTCAGCTGGAGGATGGCCACGATGCCGACGGCGATGATCACTCCGCGCAGGACCGCCGGGGGCAGTCTGCGGCCGACCTTGGCGCCGAGCTGGCCTCCGAGGGTGGAGCCGACGGCGATGAGCAGGACGGCCGTCCAGTCGAAGTCGGCGACGAAGAGGAAGAAGACGGCGGCGACTCCGTTGACCAGGGCGCCGAGGATGTTCTTGACGGCGTTGATGCGCTGCAGGTCGTCGTGGAGCAGCAGGCCCATGAGGGAGAGGTAGAGGACTCCTTGGGCGGCGCCGAAGTATCCGCCGTACATGCTGGCGAGGAAGAGGCCGACGAGGAGGACGGGGCCGCCGTCGGGGTGGGCCTCGGTGCCGGTCTGCTCCCGGCGCCGCTTCACGGCTGCGGCGATACGGGGCTGGAAGAGGACCAGGACGAGGGCGAGGCCGATGAGGACGGGGACGATCGCGTCGAAGGCCTCGGACGGGAGGGCCAGGAGCAGGATCGCGCCGATGAGTCCGCCGAGGAGTGCGGCGGCGCCGAGGCGCAGGACGCGGGCCTTCTGGCCCTTGAGCTCGCGGCGGTAGCCGATGGCCCCGCTGACGGAGCCGGGGACGAGGCCGAGGGCGTTGGAGACGTTCGCGGTGATCGGGGGGAGTCCGGTCGCGAGGAGGACCGGGAACGTGATGAGCGTTCCCGATCCGACGATGGTGTTGATGGTGCCGGCGCCGATGCCGGCGGCGAAGACCGCCAGGGCTTCCCAGATGGACAAAGCCGTTCCCTCACATGGTCAGTGGCTCGCCTCCCCGCCCTGTCGTGCGACAGGGTCGAGGGGCTCGTACCGATCATGCACGGATTACGTGTACGTGTCAGTCAACCGTGGGTTCTTCTCGCCTCGCGGACGGAACGTCCTTGGCGGGGAAGGACGGTGCGCCCGGGCCCATGTTCCCGAGGGCGCCGGAGAGGCCCTTGAGGGCGTCGCCGATCTCGCTGGGCACGATCCAGAGCTTGTTGGCGTCGCCCTCGGCGATCTTCGGGAGCATCTGGAGGTACTGGTACGAGAGGAGCTTCTGGTCCGGGTCGCCGGCGTGGATGGCCTCGAAGACGGTGCGGACGGCCTGCGCCTCGCCCTCGGCCTTGAGGGCGGCGGCCTTGGCCTCGCCCTCGGCGCGCAGGATGGCGGACTGCTTCTCGCCCTCGGCGGTGAGGATGGCGGACTGGCGGGTGCCCTCGGCGGTGAGGATCGCGGCGCGCTTGTCGCGCTCGGCGCGCATCTGCTTCTCCATCGAGTCCTGGATGGAGGTCGGCGGCTCGATGGCCTTGAGCTCGACGCGGTTGACGCGGATGCCCCACTTGCCGGTGGCCTCGTCGAGGACTCCGCGCAGGGCCGCGTTGATCTCCTCGCGGGAGGTGAGGGTCCGCTCCAGGTCCATGCCGCCGATGATGTTGCGCAGGGTGGTGACGGTGAGCTGCTCGATCGCCTGGATGTAGCTGGCGACCTCGTAGGTCGCGGCGCGGGCGTCGGTCACCTGGTAGTAGATGACCGTGTCGATGTTGACGACCAGGTTGTCCTGGGTGATCACCGGCTGCGGCGGGAACGGGACGACCTGTTCGCGGAGGTCGATCCGGTTGCGGATCGAGTCGATGAACGGGACGACGATGTTGAGTCCGGCGTTGAGCGTGCGGGTGTAGCGGCCGAAGCGCTCCACGATCGCCGCGCTCGCCTGCGGGATGACCTGGATCGTCTTGATCAGGGCGATGAAGACGAGCACCACCAGAATGATCAGGACGATGATGACTGCTGACATCGTGTTCCCCGTGCCCTTCGCTGCCGGTTGTCTGCCGGGTTTCTTCTGATGATCGAGTTTCCCAGATGGCGGAGCGTCATGGGCGAGGTTCGGTCACATGACCACGGCGGTCGCCCCGTCGATGTCCACGACGTCGACCTGTTCGCCCGGTTCGAAGGTCTGGCCGGTGTCGAGGGTGCGGGCGGACCAGACCTCGCCGGCGAGCTTGATGCGGCCTCCGCTGCCGTCGACCCGCTCCAGGACGACGGCCTGACGCCCCCTCAGGGCATCGACGCCGGTGGCGAGTTCGGGTCTGCCGTCGCGGTGGCGGGCGGCGATCGGACGCACCACGGCGACGAGCGCCACGGAGACGACGACGAAGACGAGCACCTGGGCGACGACGCCGAAGCCGAGGGCCGCGGTCACCGCCCCGGCGACCGCTCCGACGGAGAACATGCCGAACTCCGGCATCGCGGTCAGGACCAGCGGGATGCCGAGCCCCACCGCGCCGATCAGCCACCAGACCCATGCGTCGATGTCCACCTGGTCATGGTAGGGCGGTGGGGTCCTTCCGGGACAGGGCGCGGGCGGCTGTGCGGGTCGCCGGTGCCCCGGCCGGTCACTTCAGGGGCAGGCCGTGGGCGGTCCAGCGGTCGCCGACGCGCTCGACGACGAGCGGCAGGCCGAAGCAGTGCGAGAGGTTGCGGGAGGTGAGCTCCATCTCCACGGGACCCGCGGCGAGGACCTTGCCCTGACGGATCATCAGGACGTGGGTGAAGCCGGGGGCGATCTCCTCGACGTGGTGGGTGACCATGATCATGGAGGGGGCGTACGGGTCGCGGGCGAGGCGGCCGAGGCGGCGGACCAGGTCCTCGCGGCCGCCGAGGTCGAGGCCGGCGGCGGGCTCGTCGAGGAGGAGGAGCTCCGGGTCGGTCATCATCGCGCGGGCGATGAGGGTGCGCTTGCGCTCGCCCTCGGAGAGGGTGCCGAACCTGCGGTCCAGGTACTCGCTCATCCCGAGCCGGTCGAGGAAGGCCTTGGCGCGCTCCTCGTCGACCGGGTCGTAGTCCTCGTTCCAGGTGGCGGTCATGCCGTACGCGGCGGTGAGGACGGTCTGCAGGACGGTCTGGCGCTTGGGGAGCTTCTCCGCCATCGCGATGCCGGCCATGCCGATGCGGGGGCGGAGCTCGAAGACGTCGGTGCCGACGCCGCCGAGCTGCTCGCCCAGGATGCGGGTGGTGCCCTTGGTGGGGAAGAGGTAGCTGGAGGCGATGTTCAGAAGGGTGGTCTTGCCGGCGCCGTTGGGTCCGAGGATCACCCAGCGCTCGCCCTCCTTGACCGACCAGGAGACATCGTCCACCAGAGCCCGTCCGTCGCGGACCACGGATACGTCCACCAGCTCCAGTACATCGCTCATGAGCGCGTTGTCTCCCCTTGCGGTCGAGTCTTGTCGTCGCCTTGCGCCGATGGGCGCGGCGTCCAGGGGAAAACCTACGTTATCGACGGAGCGGACCGGTCCGTAGGGCTTCCTTTGAGTCCTTACTCTGGGGGGATGCTTTCGGAACCACGCTCAGGACGTCTGGCCGCCTGGGGCAATGCCCTGCTGGCCGGGGCGGTGTCGCCGGACGAGGCGGCGCTGGCCATTGTCGGGGAGGACGCGGTGCACCGCGTGGAGGGGCTGCCCGGTGAGGCGGGGCCGGTGGGGCTGACGCTCGCGCTGGGCCGGCTGCGGCGGCTCGGGGTGACCGGGTGGCGGGTCGCGCTGCCGGCGCCGGGGCATCCGCTGGGTCTGAGCGGGCCGCCGGACTTCAACGCGCGCGCGTTGGAGGCGGAGGAGGCGGTGGTGGGCTTCGGCGCGCCGTACGGTCTCGTGCCGGAGGTCACCGAGGCCGGTCCGGCGGGTGACGTGCACGTCTCGGTGGTCTGGCACTGCCTCGCCGTGCGGGAGGCCCCGCCGGCGGACGTACCGTCCCTCGGCGAGGCGGAGCGGGAGCTGGCGGAGGCGATGCGGGACGCGACGGCGGTGCTGACCCGGCTCGACGTGGCGGCCTCGGGGCCCGCGGCGGACGCGGCGCGCGAGGCGTACCGGGCGCGGGCGGAGGTGGGCCGCGAGGTGCTGGCCCCGGGCTATCCGCCGCGCGCGGTACGGGTCCTGGAGCTGGCGCAGCGGATCGGTCTGCTCGTGAACCTGGCGTACGACCACGGTCACGGGGGCGCGGTGAGCGCCTCGGAGATGGCGGCGCGGGGGGAGGCGCTGCGGCCGGTGGAGCGGGTGGCCCGCCGGGCCCAGGTCGCGGCGTACAACGCGTACGTGGAGGAACGGGAGCGAGAGCGGGGCTTCTGAGACCCGCGGGGCCTTGCGCCTCGAAGCCCGGCGGACGGAGTCCGACGCAGCGGCCCGAAGCCCGGAAGGCGCCCCGGCGCCGAACGGTGCGAGAGCCGCGTCGAGGGAGGAGCTGGCGGCGCGGGGGGAGGCGCTGCGGCCGGTGGAGCGAGTGGCCCGCCGGGCCCAGGTCGCGGCGTACAACGCGTACGTGGAGGAACGGGAACGAGAGCGGGGCTTCTGAGGTCTGCGCCCTATCAGCCCGGCGGGCGCTCCCCCGGGCACGGCGAACCCCCGGTCCCGGGGGATCGTCCGGGGCCGGGGGTTGGTGCGGGGGCGGTCAGCCGTTGACGGCGCCGTTGCCGAAGGCCGGGTTGAGCAGGCCGATCACGTTGACCGTGTTGCCGGAGACGTTCACGGGGACGTGGACCGGGACCTGCACCAGGTTGCCGGAGCCGACGCCCGGCGAGTGGAGGGCCTGCCCGGCGGCGTCCGCGTTCGCGGAGGCGACGCCCGCGCCGGCGGCGACGATGCCGCCGGCGATCATGGTGAGGGCGGCGGCCTTCTTGAGGTTCTTCACTGGGTACATCCTCCTGGTCATCGCTGCGGCCGGTCCGCCGCAGCACGCCATGGAGAACGCCGTACCCCCCGCCGGGTTGCGCCGAACGGGGGACATCCACACGACGGTATGAAGTACTGAACGGTCGTGCGCCCCGGCGCACGAGGGGCGCGTCAGCCGGTGAGGCCGTGCCGTACGGCCCACAGCGCCGCCTGGGTGCGGTCCGCGAGATCGAGCTTCATCAGGATGTTCGAGACGTGCGTCTTGACCGTCTTCTCGGAGAGGACGAGGGCGCGGGCGATCTCCCGGTTGGACCGGCCGTCCGCGATCAGGCCGAGGACCTCGCGCTCCCGCTCCGTGAGGGTGGAACCCCGCCCCGTGCCCCCGCCGTGGGAGTCCTCCTGGGCGAGGAGCGCGCCCGCCACCTCGGGCTGGAGCAGGACGTGTCCGGCGTGGACGGAGCGGATCGCGCCGGCCAGGGCGTCGGGGTCGATGTCCTTGTAGACGTATCCAGAGGCGCCGGCGCGGAGCGCGGGGACGACCGTCCGCTGCTCGGTGAAGCTGGTGACGATCAGGACCCTGGCGGGGTTGGCCAGCTCGCGGAGCCGCTTGAGCGCCTCGATGCCGTCCGTGCCCGGCATCTTCACGTCCATGAGGACCACGTCGGGGCGCAGCTCCTCCGCCCTGGCGACGCCCTCGGCGCCGTCGGAGGCCTCCCCCACGACCTCTATGTCGTCCTGCACCTCCAGGAAGGTGCGCAGGCCGCGGCGGACGACCTGGTGGTCGTCGACCAGCAGGACACGGATCGGCTTGTCAGCCACCGGGAACCTCCATCTCGATCGTGGTGCCCGCGCCCGGGGCCGAGGTCACCGTGAGCCGCCCGCCGACGCCGCCCGCCCGGTCCCGCATGGAGACCAGACCGAGGTGGCGGCCGGCGCGGCGGACCGCACGCGGGTCGAAGCCCTTGCCGTCGTCGGTGACGGTGAGCCGCGCGCCCTGGCCGCTGCGGGTGAGGGAGACCGCGACGAGCTGCGCGTCCGCGTGCCGCAGGGCGTTGTGCAGGGCCTCCTGCGCGACCCGGAGGACGGCCTCCTCCTGGGCGGCGGGCAGGGCCCGGGTCCCCGGGCTCTCGAAGGTCACCCGGGCGGAGTGGGCGCGGTCCAGGACCTGGATCTGGGTGCGGAGCGTGTGGACGAGGCCGTCCTCGTCGAGGGCGGCGGGCCTGAGCTCGACGACGGCGGCGCGCAGCTCGTCGGCGGCCTCGGCGGCGAGCGCGGCGACCTGCTGGAGCTCGCCCTTGGCGCGGACCGGGTCGCGGTCGACGAGCGCGGCGGCGGCCTGGGCGGTCAGGCGGAGCGAGAAGAGCTTCTGGCTGACGGCGTCGTGCAGCTCGTGGGCGAGGCGGGAGCGCTCCTCGGCGATGGTGAGCTCACGGCTGCGCTCGTACAGCCGGGCGTTGGTGAGGGCGATGGCCGCGTGCTGGGCGAGGATCGAGAGGAGCGCCTCGTCCTCGGCGGTGAAGCCGCAGCCGCCGTCCTCCTTGGGACAGCGCTTGTTGGCGAGGAAGAGGGCGCCGAGGATCTCGTCGCCGTCGCGGACGGGCAGGCCGAGGAAGTCGGACATCTCGGGGTGGGCGTCCGGCCAGCCCTCGAAACGGGGGTCCGCGCGGACGTCGGCGAGCCGCTCGGGCTCGGCCTTGTGGAGCATCGAGGCCAGGATGCCGTGCTGGCGGGGCAGCGGGCCGATCGCCCTCCACTGCTCGTCGCTGACGCCGTCGACCACGAACTGGGCGAAGCCGCCGTGGTCGTCGGGGACGCCCAGGGCGGCGTACTCGGCGTCGAGCAGCTCGCGCGCGGAGGCCACGATCGTCTTGAGGACGTCACGGACCTCCAGATGGCGGCTCATCGCCAGGAGGGCGGTGCTCACGGCGGCCAGGCCGGAGCTCGGTCGATGGCTCATGCGTTCACCGTACCGGCGGGGTGTGACGGTCCGTATCCGTCCGGGGACGAGGGCGGAGCAGGTCCGGGGACCTAGGTCGAAGTGCCCTCGGCGGTCCGGGCCCGGGGACGAGGCGGTGGAGGGGGCCGCGGCCGGAGGGTGGAGCCATCCGGAGGAGAGAGGGGATGGACGTCATGGCTGTCGCGATCGTCACGGGGGCGTCGAGAGGTCTGGGCCGGGCGCTGGCCGAGGCCCTCGCCGGGCGGGGCTGGGACCTGGTGCTGGACGCCCGCACGGCGGACGTGCTGGAGGAGGCCGCGGCGGCGGTACGCGCGCGGGGGGCACGGGTGGTGGCGCCGCCCGGGGACGTGACGGACCCGGCGCACCGGCGGGCGCTGGTGGCGGCGGCGGAGGAGCTCGGGGGGCTCGACCTGCTCGTGAACAACGCGGGGATCCTGGGCGCGGAACCGCTGGTGCCGCTCGACCGGCACCCGCTGGACGGTTTCCGGGCCGCCCTGGAGGTCAACGTGGTGGCCCCGCTGGGGCTGCTGCAGGAGGCGCTGCCGCTGTTGCGCGCGGCGCCCGCGGGCGCGGTGGTCAACCTGAGCTCGGACGCGGCCGCGGAGGCGTACCGGACCTGGGGGGCGTACGGGGCGACGAAGGCGGCGCTCGACCAGCTGTCGGCGGTCCTGGCGGTGGAGGAGCCGGGGCTGCGGGTCTGGTGGGTGGACCCGGGCGGGATGCGGACGGACATGCTGGCCGCGGCGGAGCCCGGGGAGGACCTGTCCGGGACTCCCGCTCCGGCCGATGTCGCCCCCGTCTTCCTGCGGCTGCTCGACGAACGGCCGGCGAGCGGCCGGTATTCCGCGCCGTCCTTCCTGGAGGCGTGATGGCGCTGGCCGTGAGGGTGCCGGCGGAGCTGTCGGCGCGGGTGCCGGCCGAGCAGCGGGGGCCCGGGCTCGGGCGGGACGACGTGCGGCTGCTCGTGTCGCGGGGGACGGCGGTGTCGCACCACTCCTTCAGGGAGCTGCCCGCGCTGCTGCGGGCCGGGGACGTGCTCGTCGTCAACACCTCGACGACGCTCGCGGCGGCCGTGGACGGGCGGCTGGGGCCGGAGCCGGGCGGGGAGCCGGTGGTGGTGCACTTCTCGACCCGTGGGGACGACGGGCGATGGGCCGTGGAGCTGCGGGCGCCGGAGCCGTCGGGCAGTACGCGCCCGCGTGGGGGCGGTCCCGCGGGGGCGGTCGTACGGCTGCCGGGAGGGGCGCGGCTGGTGCTCGGGGAGCCGCTGGTGCCCGGCGGCGGGCGGCTGTGGTGGGCGCGGGCGAACGTGGACGTGCCGGGGCTGCTCGGGCGGTACGGGCGGCCCGTCCGGTACGGGTACACGGACCGGGACCAGCCCCTGTCGGCGTACCGGACGGTCTTCGCGCGCCCCTCCCCCGACGGGTCGGGCTCGGCGGAGATGCCGAGCGCGGGGCGGCCCTTCACGGCCCGGCTGGTGGCGGAGCTGGTCGACCGGGGGATACGGATCGCCCCGCTCTGCCTTCATACGGGGGTGGCGTCGGCGGAGGCGCACGAGCCTCCCTATCCGGAGCGCTTCGAGGTCCCCGCGGCGACGGCGGCCCTGGTGAACGCGGCCCGCGCCGGGGGCGGCCGGGTCATCGCGGTCGGTACGACGGTGGTGCGGGCACTGGAGTCCGCCGCGGTGGGAGCGTCCCGGCGGGCGGGCGCCGGGGCCGGTGGGTCCGTGCGGGCCGTCGCGGGGTGGACCGATCTGGTGGTGACGCCCGCGCGCGGGGTGCGGGTGGTGGACGGGCTGCTCACCGGGCTGCACGAGCCGGAGGCCTCGCATCTGCTGATGCTGGAGGCGGTCGCCGGGGGACCTGCGCTGCGGAGCGCGTACGCCGCCGCCGTACAGGGGCGCTACCTCTGGCACGAGTTCGGCGATCTCCATCTCCTCCTCCCGGAGGAGGAGACTCACCGTACGCATTGCTGAAGCAACTCATGGTGATTTCGTCAGGCGCCCGATGTGAGGCCGGGCATAGGACCCAGATCACTTACGAAGCCCCCTAGTAGCCCCTCCACCGCCGGATATGAACGGATGAAACGGGCTACAGGGGGCATTGTGCGGCCCCTGCGCGAGACCCTGATCCACTACCCGGGATCGTACGTCACACCTTTGCCACGGGATTTTGCTGCCGCTAAGAATTGCCCCCGTCGCCGCCGAGCAGGCGCAGCGCCGCCCCGGCCGAGCGACGACCCCCAGCGATTCGAAGAGGTAGTCCTGCATGTCTGCGAACACCCCTGGCCACAGTCGTGGTCTGAAGAAGACCCACAAGGCCACGATCGCCGGCGTCGCCGCTCTGGGCGCCGCAGCGCTCACCCTCTCCCTCGTGCCCCACGACGGCGGCACCGAGACCGAGCCGCAGGCTCTGTCCGGCACCCAGCAGGTGGCCTGGTCGTACAACGCGAACAGCCCGCAGGCCAAGGCGCTGGCCGCCAGCGTCAGCGAGCAGCAGACCACCATCGGTCTGAAGGCCAAGCAGGAGGCCGAGGCGAAGGCCAAGGCCGCCGCGAAGGCCAAGCTCGACGCCCAGGCGAAGGCCGCGAAGGCCAAGGCCGACGCCCTGGCGAAGGCCACCGCGAAGGCCAAGGCGGAGATCAAGGCGAAGGCCGCCGCGAAGGCGAAGGCCGAGGCCAAGGCGAAGGCCGCCGCGAAGAAGCGCGCCGCGGAGAAGACGGCCGCGAGCCGTTCCGTCGCCCGCAAGCCGGTCTTCGCGAACAACCTCGACGGCTGGATCCGCGAGGCGCTCTACATCATGGACAAGCACAACATCCCGGGCACCTACAACGGCCTGCACCGGAACATCATGCGCGAGTCCAGCGGCAACCCGTACGCCATCAACAACTGGGACATCAACGCCATCAACGGCGTCCCGTCCAAGGGCCTGCTCCAGGTGATCTACCCGACCTTCAAGGCGTACCACATCCCCGGCACCAAGTTCGACCAGTACGACCCGGTCGCCAACATCGTCGCCGCCGCCAACTACGCGGCCGACCGCTACGGCTCGATCGACAACGTCAACAGCGCGTACTGACGCGCGAAAGGGCGGCACCCTCCGCGGGTGCCGCCCTTCGGCGTGGTGGGGCGACCGTTACTTGCGCATGACCTCGGGCTCGTGGCGGCGCAGCAGCCGCGCCACGAGGACGCAGCAGACCGTGGCCATGATCAGCTGGATGCCGAGGTCGAGGCTCCACTGGCCGACCGTGTGCTCCCACAGCGGGTCGGTGTTGGTGGGGTCCTTGTGGTCCCACGGCGGCATGAGGTGCGCCAGGTCGAGGGTGGTGCCGGCGCCGGCGATGCCCCAGCGGGAGGGCATGAGCCAGGCGAACTGCTCCAGGCCGGGCGAGCCGTACACCTGGAAGAGGATGCCGGTGAAGACGACCTGGATGATGGCGAACATGACGAGCAGCGGCATGGTCTTCTCGGCGGTCTTCACCAGCGCGGAGATGACCAGGCCGACCATCATCGAGGTCAGGCCGAGCGCGATGACCTGGACGCAGAGCTCGACGGCCGGCGGCATGAACAGGCCCTCTTCGGGCAGCTCACGGGTGGAGAAGCCGATGCCGCAGATGATCACGCCCTGGAAGGCGGTGATCAGGCCGAGGACGATGACCTTGGACATGAGGTACGCGGACCGGGAGAGGCCGACGGCGCGCTCCCGCTCGTAGATGACCCGTTCCTTGATCAGTTCTCGCACGGAGTTCGCCGCTCCGGAGAAGCACATGCCGACCGCGAGGATCAGCATGATCGTGCCGGCGTCGCCGTTGAAGCGGGACGGCGGCTTGGGCCGGCCCAGGCCGAAGTCGGCCGGGATGACGACGGAGACCGCGCCGAGGACGGCGGGCAGGATCACCATCAGGGCCATGAAGCCCTTGTCGGAGGCGATCACCGACACGTAGCGGCGGATCAGGGTCCACAGCTGGGAGCCCCAGCCCTGCGGCTTCGGCGGCCTGGCCATCGCCTGCGGCGGCATCTGGACGGGCTGCGCGGCGACGGCGTCGATGTCCGCGGCGTACATCTGGTAGTGCTGCGAGCCCTTCCAGCGGCCCGCCCAGTCGTAGTCGCGGTAGTTCTCGAAGGCGGAGAAGACGTCGGCCCAGGTGGAGTAGCCGAAGAAGTTCAGCGCCTCCTCCGGCGGGCCGAAGTACGCCACGGAGCCGCCGGGCGCCATCACGAGCAGCTTGTCGCAGAGGCCCAGCTCGGCCACCGAGTGGGTGACGACGAGGACCGTGCGGCCGTCGTCCGCGAGGCCGCGCAGCAGCTGCATGACGTCGCGGTCCATGCCCGGGTCGAGGCCGGAGGTCGGCTCGTCCAGGAAGATCAGCGAGGGCTTGGTGAGGAGCTCCAGGGCGACGGAGACGCGCTTGCGCTGGCCACCGGAGAGGGAGGTGACCTTCTTCTCCTTGTGGATGTCGAGCTTGAGCTCGCGCAGCACCTCGTCGATGCGGGCCTCGCGCTCGGTCGCGGCGGTGTCGCCGGGGAAGCGGAGCTTGGCCGCGTAGCGCAGCGCCTTCTGGACGGTCAGCTCCTTGTGCAGGATGTCGTCCTGCGGGACCAGACCGATGCGCTGGCGCAGCTCGGCGAACTGCTTGTAGAGGCTCCGGTTGTCGTAGAGGACGTCGCCCTCGTTGGCCGGGCGGTAGCCGGTCAGCGCCTTGAGCAGGGTGGACTTGCCGGAACCGGACGGGCCGATGACGCCGATCAGCGACTTCTCCGGGACGCCGAAGGTGACGTCCTTGAGGATCTGCTTGCCGCCGTCGACCGTGACCGTGAGGTGGCGGGCCGAGAAGGAGACCGATCCGGTGTCGACGAACTCTTCCAGCTGGCCGCCGACGATGCGGAAGGTCGAGTGGCCGACGCCGACGATGTCCTGCGGGCCGAGGAGGGCCGTGCCGCCCTTGGGGATCGGCTGACCGTTGACGTACGTGCCGTTGTGCGAGCCGAGGTCGCGGATCTCGAAGCGGCCGTCGGGCGTCGCGTGGAACTCGGCGTGGTGCCGCGAGACCTGGAGGTCGGAGACGACCAGTTCGTTCTCCAGGGCACGGCCGATGCGCATCACGCGGCCGAGGTCCAGCTGGTAGAAGGTCGTCGGGCTGCGGTGGTCGCCGTAGGGCGACGGCGCTCCCGCGGCGCCGCCGGGGTGCCCCTGCGCGGGTCCCTGCTGGTGCGGGACCTGCTGGTGCGGAGCCGGCTGCTGGACAGGCTGCTGCCAGCCCTGCTGCTGCTGCGGCGGCGCCTGGTGCGTGGCCCAGTCGGCCTGGGCCGCGGCGGCCTGGTGGGCGGGGGCCTGCTGGGCCGGGGCCTGCTGCTGGGGCACCTGCTGCTGCGGGGCCTGGTGCTGGGGCGCGGCGGCCGCGCCGGCGGCGGCGAGATTCAGCCGCGGGCCGTCGGTCGCGTTGCCCAGGTGGACGGCCGAACCGGGACCGATCTCCACCTGATGGACCCTCTGGCCCTGGAGGAAGGTGCCGTTCGTGGAGCCGTGGTCCTCGATGACCCAGCTCCGGCCGCCCCAGCTGATGGTGGCGTGGCGCCACGAGACCCTGGCGTCGTCGATGACCAGGTCACCCTGAGGGTCCCTGCCCAGGGTGTACGACCGGGACGGATCGAGCGTCCAGGTCCTGCCGTTCAATTCCAGTACGAGTTCTGGCACTCCATGCCCCACTACTTGTCCCCCGATGTACCCCCGTCGTCGGGAGTCCAGGGATGGCGAATCATCCTGGGGAACTATTTCAGGCCCGGTCCCGTATCGGAAAGTCGGGCCGCGTGAAGACCTTCGGGGTGACTCCTGGACCAGTCGGGTGTCCGCAGGGCGGGACGGGGGGTCAGGTGGCAGACGGTGCCCGATACGGTGGAACCACCATGAGCGCATCGCAGACCTCAGACGTTCCCACCCTTCTCGTCAAGATCTTCGGGAAGGACCGTCCCGGGATCACCGCGGGACTCTTCGACACCCTCGCCGCCTACTCCGTCGACGTCGTGGACATCGAACAGGTGGTCTCCCGGGGCCGCCTCGTCCTGTGCGCGCTCGTCACCGAACCGACCGTCGCCCCGCCGGGCGAACTCCGGGCCACCGTCCACAGCTGGGCCGAGTCGCTGAAACTCCAGGCCGAGATCATCTCCGGCACGGGCGACAACCGTCCCCGTGGTGAGGGACGCTCCCACGTCACCGTGCTCGGCAACCCGCTCACCGCCGAGCAGACGGCGGCCATAGCGGCCAGGATCGCGGAGACCGGCGGCAACATCGACCGCATCTTCCGCCTCGCGAAGTACCCGGTGACGGCGGTCGAGTTCGCCGTCTCGGGCTGCGGGACCGAGCCGCTGCGGACCGCGCTGGCCATGGAGGCGCACGGCATCGGGGTCGACGTGGCCGTCGTCTCCGCCGGTCTGCACCGGCGGGCCCAGCGGCTCGTCGTCATGGACGTCGACTCGACCCTGATCCAGGACGAGGTGATCGAGCTCTTCGCCGCGCACGCGGGCTGCGAGGACAGGGTAGCCGAGGTGACGGCGGCGGCGATGCGCGGCGAACTGGACTTCGAGCAGTCCCTCCACGCGCGCGTGGAGCTGCTCGCCGGTCTCGACGCCTCGGTGGTCGACAAGGTCCGCGCCGAGGTGCGGCTGACCCCGGGCGCCCGGACCCTGATCCGTACGCTCAAGCGGCTCGGCTACCAGGTGGGCGTCGTCTCCGGCGGTTTCACGCAGGTCACCGACGACCTGAAGGAGCGGCTGGGCCTCGACTTCGCCTCCGCCAACACGCTGGAGATCGTGGACGGGAAGCTCACCGGACGGGTGACCGGCGAGATCGTCGACCGGGCGGGCAAGGCGCGGCTGCTGCGCAGGTTCGCCTCGGAGGCGGGGGTGCCGCTGGCGCAGACCGTGGCGATCGGCGACGGGGCCAACGACCTGGACATGCTGAACGCGGCCGGGCTCGGCGTGGCGTTCAACGCGAAGCCGGTGGTGCGCCGGGCGGCCCACACGGCGGTGAACGTGCCGTTCCTGGACACCGTGCTGTACCTGCTCGGCATCACCCGCGAGGAGGTCGAGGCGGCGGACTTCGGCGAGGACGACCTGCCGCACTGAGCGGTGGCGGTACGGAGGAGGGCCCGGGTGTCGGACGACGCCCGGGCCCTCCCGCGTCCGGGGCGGGACGTACGAGCCGGCCGTACGGGACGAGGCGCACGGGACCGGCGCACGGGACCGGCGTACGCGATCAGGCGTGCGGGGCCCAGAAGTCGACGAGCCGTCCGACGCCGTGCTCCACGGACTTCCACGTGCCGTCGAAGGTGACGACGGCGAAGGCGGAGGTCGGGAAGCCGCTGCGGTTCATCCGGGGCAGCAGGTCGCCCTCGGACTCGCCCGCCAGGGCGTCGGCGAGCGCGTGCATGCCCGGGTTGTGGCCGATGAGCAGCAGGTTCTCCACGGAGTCCGGCGTCTCGTTGACCACGGCGATGAGCTCGCCGAGGGAGGCCTCGTACAACCGCTCCTCGTACACGGTCTTCGGGCGGTGCGGAAGCTCGTGGACGGCCAGCTTCCAGGTCTCGCGGGTGCGGAGGGCGGTCGAGCAGAGGGCCAGATCGAAGGCGATGCCGCTGTCGGCGAGCTTGCGGCCGGCCACCGGGGCGTCCTTGCGGCCGCGGTCGGCGAGCGGTCGCTCGTGGTCGGAGGAGTCGTTCCAGTCTGCCTTCGCGTGCCGGAGCAGCACGATCCTGCGGGGTGTGTCGACGCTCATGGTCCACAGCTTCGCATGAAACAGGCCACTCCGACTCAGAGAGAGAGTGTTTGCCAGAGGTGCTCCAGGACGCGGCCGGTCGCGAGCTCACCCGGGGCCGCCGGGGCCCCGTCCGACCCGGTCATGAGGACCAGGAGGGCGAGGAAGGCGGCTGCCGGGAGGACGAGGGCCCACCAGGGCAGCCGGGTGTCGACGCCCGTGGTGGTGGTCCGGGCGCCGGGGTGCGTGGGGGCCGACATGGCCGCCTCCGTGGGTGAGTTCCGCGCTTTCGCCGTTGTCACCAACGTACGGATCGCGCGTCCTCCGGCCCATCCGGTGATCCACCCACTTCACCCTGAGCCCCGCCCCCTAGGGGATGCGGGGGCTACCCCCACCTCACGGGGAGGCGAAGGAGGCGATGACGGCGATGACGACCGTGATGCCGAGCATCGCGCCGAGCACGAGGAGCAGCTTCTTCTGGCCGTTCGGGGGGTTGGGTTCGAGGACTGGCATGGGGACAGTCTCGCATCTCAGCATTCGTCCTCGACCGTCCGGTCCCTGCCCGCCAGGGTTCCGACGATCATCTGCGGCACCATGAGCCCGCCCATGAGCGCGATGGGCAGTCCCCAGCCGCCGCTGTGCTGGTAGAGCACGCCGACGAGGAGGGGGCCGGGGATCGAGATGAGGTAGCCGACGCTCTGGGCGAAGGCGGAGAGCCGGACGACGCCGGCGCCGGTGCGCGAGCGCATGCCGATCATCGTGAGGGCGAGCGGGAAGGAGCAGTTGGAGACGCCGAGGAGCACGGCCCAGACCCAGGCTCCGCCGGAGGGGGCGAGGAAGAGTCCGGTGTAGCCGGTGAGTCCGCACAGGCCGAGCGCGACGACGATCGGGCCCTGGTTCTTCATCCGGGTCGCGAGGCGGGGGATGACGAAGGCGAGCGGGACGCCCATGACCATGGTGACGGCGAGGAGCACGCCCGCGGTGGCGGCGGGGACGCCGGCGTCGCGGAAGATCTGCGGCATCCAGCCCATGGTGATGTAGGCGCCGGTGGCCTGGAGGCCGAAGAAGACGCCGAGCGCCCAGGCGGTGCGGCTGCGGGTGATGCGCGGCGCGGGGGCCTGCGGGGCCGTCTCCCCGGTCCGCGGGGCCGCTGCCCCGGTCCGCGGGGCCGTTCCTCCGGTCCGCGGGGCCGCTTCGGGGGTCGCGGAGGCCGGGAGGGCCGCGTCGGTGCCCCGGTCGCGCAGGAGCGGGAGCCAGGCCAGGACGGCGAGGGCGGCGAGGGCGGCCCAGACGCCGAGGCCGAGGCGCCAGTCGCCGCCGAGGGCGTCGGTCATGGGCACGGTCGCGGCCGCGGCGACGGAGGTGCCGAGGGCGAGCGCCATGGAGTAGAGGCCGGTCATGCTGCCGACGCGGTCGGGGAAGTAGCGCTTGACGATGACGGGCATCAGGACGTTGCTGACGGCGATGCCCATCAGGGCGAGGGCGCTGGCGGCGAGGAAGGCGGGGGTGCCGGTCGCGAAGGGCCGCAGGACGAGGCCGGTGAAGATCGCGGCCATGCCCGCGCAGACGACGGCGGCGGGGCCGAAGCGGCGGGCGAGGCGGGGCGCGGTGATGCCGAAGACCGCGAAGCAGAGCGGGGGGACGGAGGTGAGGACGCCGGCGACGCTGCCGCTCATGTGGAGGTCCTCGCTGACCTCTTCGAGGAGGGCGCCGAGGCTGGTGATGGCGGGGCGCAGGTTGAGTGCGGCCAGGACGAGTCCGACGGCGACGAGGCCGAGCAGCCGGCCGCGGGCCGGGCCGGGTGCGGGAGAATCGCCGGCGGTGGCGGGCGCTGCGGAGGGCGCGGTCGCGGCGGTGGTCGCGGCCGGTCGCGCGGTGGTGCCGGCCGGTGGTGCGGCGGGGTCGAGGGTCTTCGGCTCGTCAGGCATGAAGCCATCATAGAATCATGGGATGATTGGTTGTCCAATCTCGAACGAATGGGAAGGCGCTCCATGGCCCTCGGTCACCCCCGGCGCACCGGTCTCTCCGACCAGGTGATCGCCGAGCTGCGGAACCAGATCACCTCCGGCGAGTGGCCGGTGGGTTCACGCATCCCGACCGAACCCGAACTGGTCGAGCAGCTGGGCGTGGCCCGCAACACGGTGCGCGAGGCGGTCCGCGCGCTCGCGCACAACGGGCTGCTCGACATCCGTCAGGGCTCGGGGACGTACGTCGTCGCCACCAGCGAGCTGGCGGGCGTCATGCACCGGCGCTTCGCCGGCTCCGACCCCCGGCACGTCGCCGAGCTGCGCTCCACGCTGGAGTCCGCCGCGGCGCGGTTCGCGGCCGGGCGGCGCACGGAGCGGGACCTGAAGCAGCTGGACGCCCTGCTCCTGCGGCGCGAGGAGGCCTGGGAGTCGGGGGACGCGGAGCGGTTCGTGACGGCCGACGCGGCCTTCCACCACGCGGTCGTCGCCGCCTCGGGCAACGAGGTGCTGACGGAGCTCTACGCGGACCTGGGCGATCTGCTGCGGGACTGGCTGCGCGACGACGTGGGGCAGGTGCTGCGGCCGGAGAACCACATGGACCACGCGCGCCTGGTGGACGCGATCCGCGAGGGCGATGCCGAGCGGGCCGGCACGGAGGCGGCCGGTTACCCCTTCATGTGCCTCAGGAGCCCCGTACCGGAAGGGGCCGGCCCGGAGCGGGAGCCGGATCCGCGGGCTGGTGCGTGATCCAGGCGGACCGGACCTCCTTCCAGCAGCGGCCGGAGACCTGGACGTAGTCGGCGGGGCCGACCTCCACGGCGGCGCTGTCGCCGTCGAGGTCCCACCAGCGGTCGCACTCGACGTGGAGGCGGACGCGGTCGGCGCGGGGGTACGGGTTGCTGCAGTGGGCGGTGACGCGGGAGCCCTCGACGAGGATGCGGCAGGAGGCTCCGAAGTTCTCCGGCTCCCCGGTCGCCGGGGCGGTGGCGGAGAGCTCCTCGGCGGGGGCGGGGGCGTCCCGCAGCTCGGTGGCCACGGCCGTGCCGGTGATCAGAACGGCGACGGAGGCGATCGCCCCGAAGCCGTGACGTATCGCGCGCATGCCCGTACCTCCTCCCCGTCAGCACCAGAACATCACGCTCTGCATCAGTCTGAGGTGGTTCGGGCCGATTTTCGACCCGTGCAGGAGTTGCGGAACGGCGAGGGCCGTGGGGGGGGCCCGGGGGGGGGCCCCCCCCCCCCCCCGCGCGGGGCCCGCCCCCCCCCCCCGCCCGCGCGGGGGGGGGCGGGCGGGGGGGGGCGCCCCCGCCCCGCGCGGGTTAAGCCCCCCGGG
>NZ_JBIAMM010000001.1:978061-1020762 GCF_042874095.1 Streptomyces sp. NPDC004266 | reverse complement strand
GCCCCCCCCCCCCCCGGCCTGCCGGGTCGGGGGGGGGGGGGGGGGGGGTGCCCCCCCGGTGGGGTGGGGGGGGCGGGGGGGGGGGGGGGGGCCCCCCCCGCGCCCCCCCCACGGCCCTCTCTGCTCGTACGGAGCCGTACGCGCCGTACGGAGCGGTTACGCGCCGATGGCGTGCAGACCGCCGTCCACGTGGATGATCTCGCCCGTGGTCTTCGGGAACCAGTCCGAGAGCAGCGCGACGATGCCGCGGCCGGCCGGCTCCGGGTCCGAGAGCTCCCACTCCAGCGGGGAACGGCTGTCCCACACGGAGGCCAGCTCGCCGAAGCCCGGGATGGACTTCGCGGCCATGGAGCCGAGCGGGCCCGCCGAGATCAGGTTGCAGCGGATGTTCTGCTTGCCGAGGTCGCGCGCCATGTAGCGGCTGGTGGCCTCCAGGGCGGCCTTGGCCGGGCCCATCCAGTCGTACTGCGGCCAGGCGAACTTGGCGTCGAAGGTGAGGCCGACGACCGAACCGCCCTCGGACATCAGCGGCAGCAGCGCCATGGTCAGCGACTTCAGGGAGAAGGCGGAGACGTGCATGGCGGTGGCCACGGACTCGAACGGCGTGTTCAGGAAGTTGCCGCCGAGCGCGTCCTGCGGCGCGAAGCCGATGGAGTGCACGATGCCGTCGAGCCGGTCGCCCAGGTGCTCGCGGACCTGGCCCTCCAGGCGGGCGAGGTGCTCGTCGTTCGAGACGTCGAGCTCCAGGACCTTGACGTTCTCGGGCTTGGGGAGCTTCTTGGCGATGCGCTCGGTCAGCGTCGGCCGCGGCCAGGCGGTGAGGATGATCTCCGCACCCTGCTCCTGGGCCAGCTTCGCGGCGTGGAAGGCGATGGAGGACTCCATCAGCACACCGGTGATGAGGATGCGCTTGCCCTCGAGAATTCCGCTCATGGTGATCAGTGACCCATGCCCAATCCGCCGTCAACCGGGATGACGGCTCCAGTGATGTACGAGGCGTCGTCGGAGGCGAGGAACTTCACCGCGGCGGCGATCTCCTCCGGCTGCGCGTAACGGCCCAGCGGCACCTGGGACACGATGCCCGCGCGCTGCTCGTCGGTGAGCACCGCGGTCATGTCGGTGTCGACGAAGCCGGGGGCGACGACGTTGAAGGTGATGTTGCGCGAGCCGAGCTCACGCGCGAGGGAACGGGCGAAACCGACCAGGCCGGCCTTGGAGGCGGCGTAGTTGGCCTGGCCCGCGGAGCCCAGCAGACCGACCACCGAGGAGATCAGGACGACACGGCCCTTCTTGGCCCGCAGCATCCCGCGGTTGGCGCGCTTGACGACCCGGAAGGTGCCGGTGAGGTTGGTGTCGAGGACGGACGTGAAGTCCTCCTCGGTCATGCGCATGAGGAGCTGGTCCTTCGTCACGCCGGCGTTGGCCACGAGGACCTCCACCGGGCCGTGCTTCTCCTCGATCTCCTTGTAGGCCGTCTCCACCTGCTCCGCGTCGGTGATGTCGCACTTGACGGGGAGGCAGCCGAGCTCGACCAGGGCGGCCGGGGGCTCGCCGGAGCGGTACGTGATCGCGACCTTGTCGCCGGCCTCGGCGAACGCGCGGGCGATGGCGAGGCCGATGCCCCGGTTTCCTCCGGTGACGAGAACCGAGCGGCTCAACGGATCACCCTTTCGATAGCGGTCTGGTAGCCGAAAACCTATCGGTATCGCCCCCGACATGAGGAATCGACCTCCCACAGTGGCGTACGGGCGTCACTGTCGGGTCCCTACAGCTCGGGGCCGGTGCGGAGCGGCCCGCGAGCGCCCCGGGGGCGGACTCCGATCCAATGCGCGGACTCGGCCGCCCGTCCCGTGATTGACTTCCCGGACAGTTCAACCGCCGTCTTCCGATCGCCGAGAGCGAGGCCGCTCGTGGTCCATCAGATCGACCCTTCGTTCGTCGCGCTGCCGTTGCGGGCGCTCGCCGACGCGGCGCTCGCCCGAGCGCGCGCGCTGGGTGCCGAGCACGCGGACTTCCGCCTGGAGCGGGTGCGCAGCGCCTCGTGGCGGCTGCGCGACGCCAAACCGTCGGGGTCCTCGGACACCACGGACCTCGGTTACGCGGTGCGGGTGGTGCACGGCGGGGCCTGGGGCTTCGCGTCGGGCGTCGACCTGACGATGGACGGGGCCGCGCGGGTCGCCTCGCAGGCGGTCGCCATGGCCAAGCTGTCGGCGAAGGTGATCGCGGCGGCGGGCTCCGACGAGCGCGTGGAGCTGGCCGAGGAGCCGGTGCACGCGGAGCGGACGTGGGTCTCCTCGTACGAGATCGACCCCTTCTCCGTCCCCGCCGAGGAGAAGGGCGCGCTGCTCGCCGACTGGAGCGCGCGGCTGCTCCGGGCGGAGGGCGTGGCGCACGTGGACGCCTCGCTGCTGACCGTCCACGAGAACAAGTTCTACGCGGACACGGCCGGCACCGTGACCACCCAGCAGCGCGTCCGGCTGCACCCGCAGCTCACGGCGGTCGCCGTGGACGAGACGACCGGCGAGTTCGACTCGATGCGGACGATCGCGCCGCCGGTCGGACGGGGCTGGGAGTACCTGACGGGGACCGGCTGGGACTGGGACAAGGAGCTCGACGAGATCCCGGGGCTGCTCGCCGAGAAGATGCGGGCGCCGAGCGTGGAGGCGGGCCGGTACGACCTGGTCGTCGACCCGTCGAACCTGTGGCTGACGATCCACGAGTCCATCGGGCACGCCACCGAGCTGGACCGGGCGCTGGGCTACGAGGCGGCGTACGCGGGCACCTCGTTCGCCACCTTCGACCAGCTGGGCAAGCTGGCGTACGGCTCCTCGATCATGAACGTGACGGGTGACCGGACCGCCGAGCACGGTCTCGCCACGGTCGGCTTCGACGACGAGGGCGTCGAGGCGCAGAGCTGGGACCTGGTGAAGGACGGCACGCTCGTCGGCTACCAGCTGGACCGGCGGATCGCGAAGCTGACGGGCCTCGGCCGGTCGAACGGCTGCGCCTTCGCCGACTCCCCCGCGCACGTCCCGGTGCAGCGGATGGCGAACGTCTCGCTCCAGCCGGACCCGGGCGGCCTGTCGACCGAGGACCTGATCGGGGGCGTGGAGCGCGGCATCTACGTGGTCGGCGACCGGTCCTGGTCGATCGACATGCAGCGCTACAACTTCCAGTTCACCGGCCAGCGCTTCTTCCGCATCGAGAACGGCCGCCTCGCCGGGCAGCTGCGGGACGTGGCGTACCAGGCGACGACGACCGACTTCTGGGGCTCGATGGAGCAGGTCGGCGGCCCGCAGACGTACGTCCTCGGTGGCGCCTTCAACTGCGGCAAGGCCCAGCCGGGCCAGGTCGCCGCCGTCTCGCACGGCTGCCCCTCCGCCCTCTTCCGGGGTGTGAACATCCTCAACACCACGCAGGAGGCCGGTCGATGAGCCGCGTCAGCAAGCCGTACGAGATCGTCGAGCGGGCCCTGGAGCTGTCCCGCGCGGACGGGTGTGTCGTCATCGCCGACGAGGAGTCCTCGGCCAATCTGCGCTGGGCCGGGAACGCGCTCACCACGAACGGGGTGACCCGGGGCCGGACGCTCACCGTGATCGCGACCGTCGACGGCGCCCAGGGCACCGCCTCCGGCGTCGTCTCGCGGTCCGCCGTGACCGTCGACGACCTGGAGCCCCTGGTCCGGGCCGCCGAGGCCGCCGCGCGCGCCGCCGGGCCCGCCGAGGACGCCCAGCCGCTGGTGGAGGGCGTGCCCGCCTCGCCCGACTTCACGGACGCCCCGGCGGAGACCTCCTCCGCCGTCTTCACCGACTTCGCCCCGGCGCTCGGCGAGGCCTTCGCACGCGCGCGTGCCGGCGGACGCGAGCTCTACGGCTTCGCCAACCACGAGCTGACCTCGACCTACCTGGGCACGTCCACGGGGCTGCGGCTGCGGCACGACCAGCCCAACGGGACCCTGGAGCTCAACGCCAAGTCCCCCGACCGCTCGCGCTCCGCCTGGGCCGGGCGCTCGACCCGGGACTTCAAGGACGTCGACCCGGCCGCGCTGGACGCCGAGCTGGCCACCCGCCTCGGCTGGGCGGAGCGGAGGATCGAGCTGCCCGCCGGCCGGTACGAGACGCTGCTGCCGCCGACCGCCGTGGCCGACCTGATGATCTACCAGCTGTGGTCCTCGGCGGCCCGGGACGCGGTGGAGGGCCGTACGGTCTTCTCCAAGCCCGGCGGCGGCACCCGGCTCGGCGAGACGCTCTCCCCGCTGCCGCTGACGCTGCGCAGCGACCCGAACGAGCCGGGTCTGGAGTCCTCGCCGTTCGTGATCGCGCACTCCTCCGGCGACGACTCCTCCGTCTTCGACAACGGTCTGCCGGTCGGGCCGGTCGACTGGGTGAAGGCCGGCGCCCTGGCGCATCTGATCACCACCCGGCACACGGCGGCGCTTACTCGCTTGCCCGTGGCGCCGGGAGCGGGGAACCTGATCCTGGACGGCGGCGGCGAGCGCTCCCTGGAGGAGATGGTGGCCGCCACGGAGCGGGGCCTGCTGCTGACCTGCCTCTGGTACATCCGCGAGGTCGACCCGGCGACGCTGCTGCTGACCGGGCTGACCCGGGACGGCGTCTACCTCGTGGAGAACGGCGAGGTGGTCGGCGAGGTGAACAACTTCCGGTTCAACGAGTCGCCGGTGGACCTGCTGTCGCGGGCCACGGAGGCGGGCCGTACGGAGAAGACGCTGCCGCGCGAGTGGAGCGACTGGTTCACCCGGGCGGCGATGCCCGCCCTGCGGGTGCCGGACTTCAACATGAGCTCGGTCAGCAAGGGGGTCTGACCCGCCTAGACTGGGCCGACGTAGCACTGACGACTTTCTGAGGAGACGGACGATCGTGACGGACATCGTCGACGAGCTGAAGTGGCGCGGGCTGTTCGCCCAGTCCACCGATGAGGACGCACTGCGCAAGGCTCTCGCGGACGGTCCCGTCACGTTCTATTGCGGTTTCGACCCGACCGCGGCCAGTCTCCACGTCGGCCACCTGGTCCAGGTCCTCACCGTCCGCCGGCTCCAGCAGGCGGGGCACCGGCCGCTGGCGCTGGTCGGCGGGGCCACCGGGCAGATCGGCGACCCGCGTCCGACGGCCGAGCGCACCCTGAACGACCCCGAGACGGTCGCGAACTGGGTGACCCGGCTGCGCTCGCAGATCGAGCCCTTCCTCTCCTTCGAGGGGGAGAACGCGGCGATCATGGTGAACAACCTGGACTGGACCGCCGAGATGTCGGCGATCGAGTTCCTGCGGGACATCGGCAAGCACTTCCGGGTCAACAAGATGCTGACCAAGGACTCCGTCGCCCGGCGTCTGGAGTCCGAGCAGGGCATCAGCTACACCGAGTTCAGCTACCAGCTGCTCCAGGGCATGGACTTCCTGGAGCTGTACCGCCGCTACGGCTGCACGCTCCAGCAGGGCGGCTCGGACCAGTGGGGCAACCTGGTGGCCGGCCTCGACCTGATCCACCGCCTGGAGCCGGGCGCCGAGGTGCACGCGCTCGCGACCCCGCTGATGGTGAAGGCGGACGGCACCAAGTTCGGCAAGACCGAGGGCGGGGCCGTCTGGCTGGACCCGGAGATGACGACGCCGTACGCGTTCTACCAGTTCTGGCTGAACGTGGACGACCGGGACATCTCGACGTACATGCGGATCCTGTCCTTCAAGTCCCGCGAGGAGCTGGAGGAGCTGGAGGCGCAGACCGCCGAGCGGCCGCAGGCGCGCGCCGCCCAGCGGGCGCTCGCCGAGGAGCTCACCACCCTGGTGCACGGCGCCGAGCAGTGCGCGGCCGTCATCAACGCCTCCAAGGCGCTGTTCGGGCAGGGCGACCTGGCCGAGCTGGACGAGCCGACGCTGGCCGCCGCGCTGTCCGAGCTGCCGCACGCGCGCGTGACCGGGCTCGGCCAGGTCGTGGACCTGTTCGCCGAGGTCGGCCTCGTGGCGAGCAAGTCGGCGGCGCGGCGCACGGTGAAGGAGGGCGGGGCCTACGTGAACAACGTGAAGGTGACCGCCGAGGACGCCGAGGTGTCGGCGGAGGAGCTGCTGCACGGCCGGTGGCTGGTGCTGCGGCGCGGCAAGAAGAACCTGGCGGCGATCGAGTTCGCCGGCTAGCGGGGACACGGGAGAGGCCCGGTACGCGCGCGGTGCGCCGTACCGGGCCTCTCGCCGCCGTCAGGCGCGCTGCCTGTTGCCCCTGATCGAGGCCCACAGCATGTCGCCCACACCGACCACGGCGACGGCGCCGATCAGCTGGAGCAGGTGCCGGGTCCAGTCGATGCCCTTGGTGTCATTGACTCCGATCCAGGTCGCGACCGCGTTTCCGAGCACGCTGCCGAGAATGCCGAACACGGTCGTCAGCCACAGCGGGATCTGCTGCTTCCCGGGCAGGATCGCCTTCGCGATCAGACCGAGGACGAATCCCACGATGATCGCCCACAACCAACTCATCATCGCCTCCTAGTGCGCATGTGGGCCCAGTCTCGGCCCATCGACCATACGGCGCATGTCGGACACCGCCGTACGTGCCCCGACCTCGTCGGTTCCGGGGGGCGGGCGTACGGTGGAGAGAGAACCGGACCGGGGAGGGTCCGGCACGACCGGTGGGTGGTGAGCGGCTATGCCGAAGCATGGCGGGACCGAGGTCTTCCGGATCACGGGGGCCCGGCAGGGGCTCGCCGACGACGTGCGGGGGCGACAGCGGCGCTACGTCATCTCGATGACGGTGCGGACGCTCTCCGTGATCGCCGCGACGGTGCTGTGGAACGTCGAGCGGCACGTGGCCTTCGTGGCGCTGGGCCTGGGCCTCCTGCTCCCCTACATCGCCGTGGTGATCGCCAACGCGGGACGCGAGAGGGCTCCGTCCCTTCCCTCCACCTTCGTCCCCCCGCCGGTGCGGCCCGCACTCGACGCCCCGAACCTCAAGAAAACCTCAGATCAATCATGACGATCCGGTGCACCGCACCCCATGTGCCGTGACATACTGCCTACGCGCTCCGCATCCCCCGTCGGAGCGACGGACCGATGCCGGGCAGCTCCCCCCGTGGCTGCCCGGCATCGCCGTTGCTGGACAATGATCGGGTGATCAATGGTCCAGTGAGCGAAGACAAGCCGATCTGTTCCGCCAAGGGGTGCCGCGCCGACGCCGTCTGGGTCCTCGCGTGGAACAACCCCAAGCTGCACACGCCCGAGCGCCGCAAGACCTGGCTCGCGTGCGAGGAGCACCGCGAGCACCTCTCCCAGTTCCTGGGCGTACGGGGCTTCCTCAAGGACGTCGTGCCGCTGGGCGAGTGGGAGTCCGACGAGTCCGAGACCCCCTAGGGCCGGGGCGTCAGCCGCCGATCGCCGACATCGGGCGCTCGGGCTGGAGGAAGCTCGGGTCGTCGAGGCCCGAGCCCGCCTTCTTGCCCCACATGGCCTTCTTCCAGATCTCCGCGACCGTCTCGTCCGGGGCGTCCGAGCGGAGCGCGGCCCGCAGGTCCGTCTCCTCGGTCGCGAAGAGACAGGTGCGCACCTGACCGTCGGCGGTGAGGCGGGTGCGGTCGCAGGCCCGGCAGAACGGGCGGGTGACGGAGGCGATGACGCCGACCGTGTGCGGTCCGCCGTCGACCACCCAGCGCTCGGCGGGGGCCGAGCCGCGCTCCTCGGAGCCCTCGGGCGTGAGGGTGAAGCGGGTGCGCAGCGACTCCAGGATGTCCCCGGCGGTGATCATGCCGTCGCGCTTCCAGCCGTGCTGGGCGTCCAGGGGCATCTGCTCGATGAAGCGGAGCTCGTACCCCTCCTGGATCGCCCAGGCCAGCAGGTCGGGGGCCTCGTCGGCGTTGAGCCCGGGCATCAGGACGGCGTTGACCTTGACCGGGGTGAGGCCGGCCTCGCGGGCGGCGGCCATGCCGTCGAGGACGTCCTGGTGGCGGTCGCGCCGGGTGAGGGTCTTGAAGACGTCGGGGCGCAGGGTGTCGAGGGAGACGTTGACCCGGTCGAGGCCGGCCGTCTTGAGGGCGGCTGCGGTGCGCTTGAGTCCGATGCCGTTGGTGGTCAGGGACATCCGGGGGCGGGGCTCCAGGGCGGCGCAGCGCTCGACGATCCCGACGAGGCCGGGGCGGAGCAGCGGCTCGCCGCCGGTGAAGCGGACCTCGGTGACGCCGAGGTCGGTGACCGCGATGCGGATCAGCCGGACGATCTCGTCGTCGGTGAGGAGGTCCGGCTTGGCGAGCCATTGGAGGCCCTCTTCCGGCATGCAGTACGTGCAGCGCAGATTGCACCGGTCCGTGAGTGAGACGCGCAGGTCAGTGGCCACACGGCCGTAGGTGTCGATGAGCACTGTGGCCCCCTCCCCGGATTCCGGATGCGTGTTCTTCGAGCCTACGCGAGCGCACGGACAACGAGCAGGGCAGATTGTCACGAGGACCGGCGCGGCCGCGTCGTAGAACTCTACGACGCGGCCGTCGTGCGGTCGCGGAACGTAGGCGGTTCAGTGCGCTCCGACTCCGGTGAGGGACTTGACCTCCAGTTCCGCGTACTTGCCCTTGTCCGGCTCCTCCTTGGAGAGGATCGAGCCGAGCCAGCCGAGCAGGAAGCCGAGCGGGATGGAGACGAGGCCGGGGTTCTCCAGCGGGAACCAGTAGAAGTCCACCGTCTTGAACATCGACGTGGGCTTGCCGGAGACGACCGGCGAGAAGATCACGAGGACGACGGCGGAGACCAGGCCGCCGTAGATCGACCACAGGGCCCCCTGGGTGGTGAACCGCTTCCAGAAGAGCGAGTAGAGGATCGTCGGCAGGTTGGCCGAGGCGGCGACCGCGAAGGCGAGGGCGACCAGGCCGGCGACGTTGAGGTCGCGGGCGAGGGCGCCGAGCGCGATGGAGACGACGCCGATGAGGACGGTCGCCCAGCGGGCGGCCCGCACCTCCTCCTGCTCGGTGGCCTTCCCGCGCCGGATGACGTTGGCGTAGATGTCGTGCGCGAAGGACGAGGAGGAGGCCAGGGTCAGGCCGGCGACGACGGCGAGGATGGTCGCGAAGGCGACGGCGGAGATGACGGCGAGGAGGATCGCGCCGCCGGTGGAGTCGGCTCCGCCGCCGATCTCCAGGGCGGCGAGCGGGGCCGCGGTGTTGCCGGCCTTGTTGGAGGCGACGATGTCGCTGTTCTTGAGGAGGGCGGCGGCGCCGAAGCCGAGGACGATCGTCATCAGGTAGAAGGCGCCGATGATGCCGATGGCCCAGTTGACGGACTTACGGGCGGCCTTGGCGGTCGGCACCGTGTAGAAGCGGATCAGGATGTGGGGCAGGCCGGCCGTGCCCAGGACGAGCGCGATGCCGAGCGAGAGGAAGTCCAGCTTGGAGGTGGCGGTGGCGCCGTACTTGAGGCCGGGCTCCAGGAAGGCCTCGCCCTTGCCGCTGTTGGTGGCGGCGGCGCCGAGCAGCTCCGAGATGTTGAAGTGGAACTTGAGGAGGATGAGGAAGGTGATCAGCAGGGTGCCTGCGATGAGCAGGACCGCCTTGACCATCTGCACCCAGGTGGTGCCCTTCATGCCGCCGATCGTCACGTACACGATCATCAGGAGGCCGACCAGGGCGACGATCGCGATCTTGCCGCCGTCGCTGGTGATGCCGAGCAGGAGCGAGACGAGGACGCCCGCGCCCGCCATCTGGGCGAGCAGGTAGAAGATCGAGACGACGATGGTCGAGGTGCCGGCGGCGGTGCGGACGGGCCGCTGGCGCATCCGGTAGGCGAGGACGTCCCCCATGGTGTACCGGCCGGAGTTGCGCAGCGGTTCGGCGACCAGGAGCAGGGCGACCAGCCAGGCGACGAGGAAGCCGATCGAGTAGAGGAAGCCGTCGTATCCGAAGAGGGCGATGGCTCCGGCGATGCCGAGGAAGGACGCGGCGGACATGTAGTCGCCGGAGATCGCGAGGCCGTTCTGGAAGCCGGTGAACTGGCGCCCGCCGGCGTAGAAGTCGGCGGCGCTGCGGGTCTGGCGGCCGGCCCAGACGGTGATGACGAGGGTGGCGACGACGAAGGCGCCGAACAGGGCGATGATCAGGGGCCGGTGCTCGGTGGTGGCGTTGCCCGCCGCGAGCAGGACGGGGGTGCTCATGCGTCGGCCTCCATGCGGTGCTTGATGGCCTCGGCCCGGGGGTCGAGGCGGTTCGCCGCGTGCCGGGAGTAGAGCCAGGCGATGAGGAACGTGGTGGCGAACTGGCCGAGACCGAGGACGAGCGCCACGTTGACGTTGCCGAACAGCTTGGTTCCCATGAAGTCGCCCGCGTAGTTGGAGAGCAGCACGTACAGCAGGTACCAGGCGATGAAGGCCAGGGTGAGGGGGAAGGCGAAGGAGCGGTACGTCCGGCGCAGTTCGCCGAACTCCGCGCCTTCCTGCACCTCGACGAACTGCTCCGTCGTGGGCGACGCGGGTGCGTGGTGGGTCTCCGTGCCGCTTCTGGGCGGCGATGCTTCGGTAGCCACGGAATCTCCTCGTGACGCGGGGGCGGGCGGCGCGGTCAAGGGGGCCTCGCCGGGGGTGCGGAAAGCGGGGCTCCGCGCGGAGCCCCTCCCCTGACCAACGGCACGGAGCCGGAAGCGAAGCGGTTCACCCGCGGGATTTTCTTGAACAGATCTTCATGAAGTCTTCTCAACTCATTGAAGCTTCGGGAAGATCAGCGATAGCTTCACTCGTCATGCACCTGTCCACGCGTAAACCCGCGCGCGGACAGTACATACGGATGATGTGGAGAACCCATGGCTCATCTGGGATCGAGGCGCGGCCGAGCTCTTGCTCTGCCGGTTGGTCTCGCGCTCACGGCCTCGCTCGGCTTCCTCGCCCCCGGCGCCGCCTCCGCCGCGGAACTGAGCGACGCTCCGGCCACCGTGGCCACGAACGGCCCGAAGCTCTCGTACGTCGTCAACATCGAGGGCGGTCGCTGGACCGGCGCCTCGGTGAAGAAGGCGATCGCCGCCGCGGGCGGCGAGGTGGTCATCTCGTACGACCAGATAGGCGTCATCGTCGTCCACTCGCAGAACCCCGAGTTCGCGAAGACGATCCGCCAGGCGCGCGGCGTCGTGTCGGCCGGCGCGACCCGCACCGCTCCGCTCTCCGTCCAGTCCGACGACTCCGTCGACGAGGGCGCGCAGGCGCTGACCCCGGCCGAGATCAAGGCCGCCGCGGCCGCCGCGACGGACGGTCAGGACCCGATGGAGCCCCTGCAGTGGGACCTCCCGGCGATCAAGGCCGACAAGGCGCACAAGAAGACCCTCGGCAGCAGCCGGGTCACCGTCGGCATCATCGACACGGGCGTCGACGACACCCACCCGGACCTGGCGCCGAACTTCGACGCCGCCGCGTCCGCCAACTGCGTGTCCGGCAAGCCGGACACCACCGCCGGCTCGTGGCGTCCGATGGCGGGCGAGAGCGACCACGGCACGCACGTCGCGGGCACCATCGGCGCCGCCAAGAACGGCATCGGCATCACCGGTGTCGCGCCGGGCGTCAAGCTCGCCGGCATCAAGGTGTCCACCCCGGACGGCTTCTTCTACACCGAGGCCGTGGTCTGTGGCTTCGTGTGGGCGGCCGAGCACGGCGTCGACGTCACGAACAACAGCTACTACACCGACCCGTGGATGTTCGCCTGCAAGAACGACGAGGACCAGAAGGCCCTCATCGAGGCGGTCACCCGCGCCACCCGGTACGCGGAGAAGAAGGGCACGGTCAACGTCGCCGCCGCCGGCAACTCCAAGTTCGACCTGGCGGCCGACACGATCACCGACACGAGCAGCCCGAACGACACCACGGCTGTCACGCGTGACATCGACCCCAAGGAGTGCTTCGACTACCCGGCCATGCTGCCGGGCGTCGTGACGGTCTCCGCGACCGGCGCCAAGGACCTCAAGGCGTCCTACTCCAACTACGGTCTCGGCGTGATCGACGTCGCCGCCCCCGGCGGTGACCGCACCGAGTACCAGACGCCGGACGCCCCGGCGGTCAACGGCCGCATCCTGTCGACCACGGTCAACGGCGGCTACAACTACAAGGCCGGTACGTCGATGGCCTCGCCGCACGCGGCCGGCGTCCTGGCGCTCCTCAAGTCGACGCACCCCCACGCGAGCCCGGCGGCGCTGAAGGCCCTGCTGTACGCGCAGGCCGACGACCGCGCCTGCACCAACCCGTACGACATCGAGGGCGACGGCAAGATCGACGCCGTCTGCGAGGGCGGCGTGAACAAGAACGGCTTCTACGGAGCCGGTCTGATCGACGCGCTGGACGCCGTGAAGTAAGCGGTACCCCGTGCGGAAGGGCCCCGGTGTGGTGCGCCACACCGGGGCCCTCTCCGTGTCCGCGGGGTGGCACTGAGTGCCACACTACGATCATGGACGACACGGTGCGTACGGGTACGGAGTTGTTGTGGTCGGCCCTGGGCGGCGATCCCGCCCTCGTCGACCGCGTGGAGTACGGCGGGGTCTCCGGACTGTTGCCCGCGCGGCTGCCGGTGATGGACCTGGCGCGCGCGGCGGTCGCGGCCTGCTCGCTCGCCGCGGTGGAGCACGCGGGACTCCCGGGGCCGGTGCGGGTCGACGACGGGGCCGTCGCCACCGCCTTCGTGAGCGAACGTCACCTGCGGGTCGACGGACGGGCTCCGGTGAACTTCGCGCCGCTGTCGCGGTTCTGGCGGGCGGCCGACGGCTGGGTCCGCACGCACGCCAACTACCCGCACCACAAGGCGGCTCTGCTCGCGGCCCTGGGTGTCCCGGACTCCGTCGAGGCCGTCGCCGCGGCGATCGGCGAGCGGAGGGCCGTCGAGGTTGAGGCGGCGGTGTACGCGGCCGGGGGCCTGGCCGTCGCCCTGCGCACGCCCGAGGAGTGGGCGGCGAGCGAGCAGGGCCGGGAGGTGGCGGCGCGGCCGCTGCTGACCCGGGAGCGGCTCGACGGGGCCGCGCCCCGGCGGCGCTCCGGCCCGCTGCGGGTCCTCGACCTCACCCGGGTGATCGCCGGGCCCGTCGCGACCCGGACGCTGGCCCTGCTCGGCGCGGACGTGCTGCGGATCGATCCGCCGGGCAACCCCGAGCTGCCGGACCAGCACGCGGACACGGGCGTCGGCAAGCGGACGGCCGCGCTCGACCTGGACCGGCCGTCGGACCGGCGCACCTTCGACGGACTCCTCGACGCGGCCGACGTCCTGGTGACCGGCTACCGGCCGGGCGCGCTCGACCGGTTCGACCTGGAGCGGCCGGGCCTGGTGACCGCCCGCCTCTCCGCCTGGGGCGACTACGGGCCGTGGGGCGGACGGCGCGGCTTCGACTCCCTGGTGCAGGTGGCGACGGGGATCGCCGTCGTGGAGGGCTCGGCGGAGGAGCCGGGCGCGCTGCCGGCGCAGGCGCTGGACCACGGCACGGGGTATCTGCTCGCGGCGGCGGTGCTGCGCTCGCTGACCGAGCAGCGGGCGGAGGGCGGGAGCCTTCTCGTCCGCCTGGCCCTCGCGCAGACGGGGCACTGGCTGACGGGATCGCTGCCGCGGTACTCGCCGGAGCGGTACCTCGCGGAGTCGGAGGGGGCGCTGGGACGGCTGCGGTACGCGCTGTCGCCGGTGTCGTACGAGGGCGGGCCGGCGGGATGGAGCCGGGCGCCGGGGGTCGCGGGGGCGGACGCGGCGGAGTGGCTCGGGGGCTGAGGGAAGGACGTACGGGGGGAGCGGGCACCCGGCGACGGCGGGTGCCCGCTCCCCTCCGGTCCGGTCGCTACGGCTTGACCAGGACCTTCAGGGCCGTGCGGTCGTCCATCGCCTTGTAGCCGGCCGGGACGCCGTCCAGGCCGACCGTGAGGTCGAAGACCGGGGACGGGTCGATCGTGCCGGCCAGGACGTCCGGGAGGAGCTCCGGGATGTACGCGCGGACCGGGGCGACGCCGCCGCGCAGCGCGATGTTGCGGTCGAACATGACGGACAGGTCGAGGCCGGTGCCGCTGCCGTGCGGGACGCCGACGTAGCCGATGGAGCCGCCGTCGCGGGCGATCGCGACGGCCGTGCGCATGGACTGCTCGGTGCCCACGGCCTCGATGACGCCGTGGGCGCCCTGGCCGCCGGTGAGCTCGCGGACGGCGGCCTCGGCGGCCTCGCCGCGCTCGGCGACGACGTCGGTGGCGCCGAAGGCGCGGGCGATGTCGGTGCGGGCGGTGTGCCGGCCGAGCGCGATGATCCGCTCGGCGCCGAGCCGCTTGGCGGCGAGGACGCCGCAGAGGCCGACGGCCCCGTCGCCGACGACGGCGACCGTGGAGCCCTTCGTGACCCCCGCTCCGAGGGCCGCGTGGTGGCCCGTGCCCAGGACGTCGGAGAGGGCGAGCAGCGCGGTCAGGAGCCGGTCGTCGGAGGCGGCTTCGGCGGGGAGCTTGACGAGGGTGCCGTCGGCGAAGGGGACGCGGACGGCCTCGCCCTGGCCGCCGTCGGAGCCGACCGAGCCCCAGAATCCGCCGCGCGGGCAGGAGGTCTGGAGGCCCTCGGCGCAGTACTCGCAGGTGCCGTCGGACCAGACGAAGGGGGCGACGACGAGGTCGCCGGCGGCGAAGCCGGTGACCTCGGAGCCGGCCGCCTCGACGATGCCGAGGAACTCGTGGCCGATGCGCTGGCCGGGCTGCCGGGCGGACTCGCCGCGGTAGGCCCACAGGTCGCTGCCGCAGATGCAGGCGCGCAGGACCCGCAGGACGACGTCCGTGGGCTCCTGGACCACCGGGTCGGGCACGTCCTCCACGCGCATGTCGAAGGGGGCGTGGATGGTGGTGGCGCGCATGGGGGGTGGTCCTTGCTGTCAGACGGTTGTACGACGTTCACCGTACATCGCGCGGAGCGCTCCCGCCGTCAGCAGGTACTGCGCCGCGACATAGGTCAGCATGACCCAGAAGTCGGGCGCCGGCAGCTGGGGCCACTCGGCGACGCCGGTGGCGATGAGGGTGTCGGACAGCAGGAACAGGGCGCCGCCGAGGCCGGCGAGGAGCCCGAGGGCGCTGGAGCGGTAGGCCGTCGCGGTGAGGAGCAGCGAGTAGCCGGCGACGGGGATCCTCAGGTCGGCGGGGAGGTCGGGCCAGAGGAGCAGGACGGTGCCGGCGAGCGCGGCCGCGTACAGGGCGCCGAGCGCCGGGGACGTGCGTCTCCGTCCGAAGAGGACCAGGTAGCAGACGTGTCCGGCGGCGAAGGAGCCCATGCCGACGAGGAAGGACCGGTCGGCGTCGGAGAGCAGGAGGACGTCGCCGCCCCAGCCGAGGAGGAGCGCGGCGGTGAGCGGCTTCGGGGCGCCGAGGGTGACGGCGTACGCGGCGAGCAGGGGCATCAGGAGCGGTTTGGCGATCTGGTGGCCGAGGTCGGCGCCGGCGAGCAGGGAGGCCAGGTCGACGGCGGTCGCGAGCCCGAAGGCGGCGAGGAGCGCGCGGGAGGCGGCGGTCGGGACGGCGCGGGCGGCCGCGGGGGCGGCGCTCACGCGGCGGCCCCGGGCGCGGCACCGGTCCGCGGGGCGGGCGCGGGATCCGTCGGGGCGCCGGCGTTCGTCCCGGCGGCCGGGGCCGGCTGCCAGCCCGGCCCCCGGAAGACCCGTCCGGCGCGCTCGCGCCAGTCGTGCGCGGCGCGCAGGTCGCGGGCGATGGCGGCGTACTCGTGGGTGGCGACGCGCAGCGGGTTGTAGGTCTCGATGTTCTTGGTGAGGCCGTAGACGGGCCGCTCGGTCTCGCCGGCCCAGGAACCGAACGCCCGGTCCCAGAGGATGAGGACGCCGCCGAAGTTCCGGTCCAGGTAGCCGCCCTGGGAGGCGTGGTGGACGCGGTGGTGCGAGGGGGTGTTGAGGACGTACTCGAAGGGGCGGGGGAGCTTGTCGATGCGCTCGGTGTGGATCCAGAACTGGTAGACGAGGTTGACCGAGTAGCAGAAGGCGACGGCCGCCGGGTGGACGCCGAGGGCGATCATCGGCAGGTAGAACGGCCAGCCGGTGACGCCGGTCCAGGGCTGGCGCAGGGCGGTGGAGAGGTTGAACCTCCGGCTGCTGTGGTGGACGACGTGGCAGGCCCAGAGGATGCGGACGACGTGGTGTCCGCGGTGCTGCCAGTAGTAGAGGAAGTCCTGCGCGAGCAGCATGAGCGGGATCGTCCACCAGAGGACGGGGACGCGGAGCGGGGTCAGCTCGTACACGGCGGTGTAGACCGCGACGACGGGGATCTTCCACAGGGCGTCGAAGAAGAGGCTTCCCAGGCCCATGCCGATGCTGGTGGCGGCGTCCTTGGCCTCGTAGCCGGCGGCGTCCTCGTCGGGGTGGATCCGGTGGCTGACCATCTCCAGGACGGTGAGCAGGACGAAGGCCGGTATGGACCAGAGCACGACGTCGGGCAGGTTCGGCATGGCGTCGACGGTAGGGGCGGCGGCCGGGGGCGGCTAGACGTCGTTACCGACAAGTATGCGAGACGACTTGTCAGCAAGCTTTGGCACCTTCCGACAAGCGCCTCAGACCCCTGCCGCCCCCAGCAGGGACCCGGCGGCGTAGGTGACCGCCATCGCGAGGGCGCCGCCCCCCACGTTGCGCAGGATCGCGGGCCCCGTGGGGGCGTCGCCGAGGCGGGCGCTCCACCAGCCGGTGAGGACGAGGGCGGCGAGGACGGAGAGGACCGTGATCCAGAGGCGGGCGGAGGCCGGCGGGAGGACGATCGCGAGGAGCGGGAGCAGGGCGCCGACGGTGAAGGCGAGGAAGCTGGCGCCGGCCGCGTGCCAGGGGTTGGTGAGGTCGTCGGGGTCGATGCCGAGCTCCACGCGCGCGTGGGCGCGCAGGGCGTCGCGGGCGGTGAGCTGTTCGGCGGCCTCGCGGGCCACCTCCGGGGAGAGGCCCCGGGCGGCGAGCATGTCGGTCAGTTCGGCGAGTTCGGCCTCCGGCTGCTCGCGCAGTTCGCGCCTCTCCTGGGCGAGCGCGGCCCGCTCGGAGTCGCGCTGGCTGGAGACCGAGACGTACTCCCCCGCCGCCATCGACATGGAACCGGCGAGCAGCCCCGAGAGGCCGGCCGTGAGCAGCGCGGCCCGGGACTCGGTGGCGCCGGCGACGCCGACGACGAGGCCGGCGGTGGAGACGACGCCGTCGTTGGCTCCGAGCACGGCCGCCCGGAGCCAGTTGAGACGGGTGCCGAGGCCGCCGCCGTGGGCCTCGTCCTCGTGTACGGGGGCTTCAGTCACTCCAGGAGGGTCGCATCCGCCGCCTCACCACACGCGGACCGACCCGCCCGGGGCGAAGGCCGGGCTGGTGGCGCCCGCGGGGACCTCCTCCAGGGGCCGGGCGATCTCCTCGACGGTCGGGCCGTGGACGGCGGCGAGGCGGTCGAGGAGGGCGAGGTCGAAGCCGTAGACGCGGGCCGCGTTCCCGCCGACCATGGCGGCGACCTCCTCCCGGGGCAGTCCCGCGTAGGCGATGCGGAGGCCTTCGCGGGAGTACGGGGTGGTGCCCTCGTCGTGCGGGTAGTCGCTGCCCCACATGATCTTGTCGAGGCCGATCCGGTCGCGCAGCGGCACCTCGTGGGGGCGCATGAAGCTCGCGCCGACGAAGCAGTTGTCCCGCCAGACCTCGCGCGGGCCCTTCCCCATGGACTCCGCGAGGCCGGCGCCGAACTTGGACTCGGCGGTGGCGGCCTTCGTCGCGGCCGACACCAGGCGCCGGTGGTAGTAGTCCAGCATGTCGAGCACGCCGGGGATCCAGCCCGAGCCCTGCTCGGTCAGGACCAGCTTGAGCCCCGGATGGCGCCGGAACGCGCCGCCGAAGACCAGGTGCCACAGGGCCCGGTGGGAGAACCAGGTGGTCTCCACCATGAACACCGCGCGGGCGGCCGGTTCGTCGCCCAGCGGTGGCGAGGCGGAGCCGCCGTGGTGGTTGACCGGGACGTCGAGCTCGGCGCAGACCGCCCAGATCGGGTCGTACGCCGCCGAGTGCAGCTCCGGGACGGGCGAGCCCGGCGGGACCCCCGGCAGCAGGATGCCGCCGGTCAGCCCGGCCTCGCGGGCGCGGCGGATCTCCTCGACCGCCGCGTCCACGTCGTTGAGGAGGATCTGCGCCACCCCCGCCCTGCGCCCCGGGGCGTCGGCGCAGAAGTCGGCCAGCCAGCGGTTGTGCGCCTGGAGCCCGGCCCAGCGCTGCTCGTACTCGGCGCGGGTGGGCGGCTGGGCCATCAGGGAGGCCTTGGGGAAGAACGGCGGGATGGTGTTGGGGAAGACGACCTCGGCGACGATGCCGTCCGCCTCCAGCTCGCGCAGCCTGCGCCGCGAGTTCCAGTTGCGGTCGGCGGTGTCGGCGAGGAGGTCCTCGTACGGGTTGACGTAGCCGGCCGCCCAGGCGTCGAAGTCGTCGTGGTGCTTCTTCTCCAGGTACGGCTTGTAGTCGAGCAGGTCGGCGCCGGCGTGGCAGTCGGCGGAGATCACGGTGTAGCGGTCGGTCACGGGTTCACCCCCAGGACCGGGAAGTCGTGCTCGGTGAGCCAGTGCCGGCCGACCTCGCGGGAGCGGGCCCAGGAGGCCTCGACGGCGGCCTGGTCGGCGGGCTGGCCGAGGTCGGCGGGGGTGGGGCCGATCCGGCGGGCGATCGGGTCCAGCGCGCCGACGTCGAAACCGAAGACCTCGGCGGCGGCGAGGCCCAGCATCCGCCGCGTCTCCTCGACCGGGATGTCGTGGAACGTCTTCCGCAGCCACGCGCGCGTGTCGGGCCACGTGCCCTCCGGGTGCGGGAAGTCCGAGCCCCACAGGATGTTGTCGACGCCGATCTCGTAACGCTGCGCGAGCTCGCGGCGCTTGGTGTTGGTGGCGCAGACGAAGACCTGCCGGTCCAGGTACTCGCTCGGCGGCCGCTTCAGCTCGGCGAACGGGGACAGCTTCTTGCCGCCGTGCGCACCCAGGTAGAGACGGTCCATGAACCAGAGCAGGTTCGGCAGCCACCAGCAGCCGGACTCGGCGACCCCGAACCGCAGGCCGGGGTGGCGCTCGAAGGCGCCCGACCAGAGCAGGAACCACAGCGGCCTGGCCGGCCACCAGGTGACCTCGGAGACGTAGATGCCGAGGTGGTCCCCGTACTCCTCGCGCGGCGCCGCCCCGGAGTGGGTGACGACCGGCATCCCGGTCTCGGCGGCCGCCGCCCACACCGGGTCGTAACGCCGGTCGTGGTAGGGGGCCTTGTCCACCCACATGGAGGGGATCATGAGCGCGCCGAGGCCGGACTCCTTGGCGCGGTGGATCTCGGCGACGACCTCGCGGACGTCGGCGGTGACGGGGAGGAGGGCGACCCCGCAGTGCCGGGCCGCGTTTTCGGCGTTCCCGCCCACGAAGTCGGCGAGCCAGCGGTTGTGCGCCTTCGCGCCCGCCATGCCGAGCTCGGGGTCCTGGTCGCCGGAGAGCCCGAGGCCGACGCCGAAGGGCGCGGCGGTCCGGCTGTCGACGGCGTCCGCGTCGGGGAAGACGACCTCGGCGGCCACCCCGTCGCCGTCGAGCTCCTTGATGCGCTGCGCGGGGTCCCAGCCGCCGCGCAGGCCCTCCTCGTTGTCGTGGAACCACTTGTCCGCGAAGGCCTCGTTGCGCACCCCGAGCCGGGTCATGGCCTCGCGGCGGGCCTCGCGCCCCGCGAGGAAGTCGTCGAAGTCCCGGTGGAAGCGGGGGTCGAGATAGGGCCGGTACTCCTCGGTGGGCAGCCCGGCGTGACAGTCGGAGGAGATGATCAGATACGGGTCCTCATGGCGCTCGTTGCTCATGGCGAAGCCCCTCAGTCGAGGATGAAGCTCTCCAGGTACGACGGGTTGGCGCGGTCGAGCATGGACCGCGAGCGCGCCTTGATCTGGCGGTCGCTGTGCTCGCCGGCCGGCAGCATCCAGAAGCGGTCGGCGCGGATGCCGTCGACGACGTGCTCGGCGACGTCCTCCACCGGGGTGAAGGTCACCTCGTGCCCGGCCTCCTTCATGGCGGCCTCGTACTGGTCGAGGCTGCGGTACGGGGTCCGGCGCGGCCGCTGCTTGGCGTAGCGCTCGGGCCGGTTGCGGTGCGACTCCCACAGTCCGGTGCGGAGCATGTGGGGGCCCGGGAAGAGCACGGAGGCGCCCACGCGCGCGTGCTCGGCGCGCAGATGGGCGTAGAGCGCCTCGGTCATGGTGACGACGGCCGCCTTGGTGACCGCGTACACGGAGGCGGTGGGCAGCGGGGCGATGCCGCCGTCGCCCGAGGAGGTGTTCACCACGTGGCCGGGTTCGCCGCCCGCGAGCATGCGCGGGACGAAGGCCTGGATGCCGTGGAAGACGCCCCAGACGTTGACGGAGAAGGCCCACTTCCAGTCGTTGGGCTCGTGCTCCCACATGCGGCCCTCGGCGCCGGAGCCCACGCCCGCGTTGTTGCAGAGGACGTGGACGGCTCCGAAGGTGTCGTACGCGGCGTCCGCGAACGCCCGCACCTCGTCGGCGTCCGAGACGTCGACCGTCCGGGCGAGGACCTGCGCCCCGCTCGCCATCAGCTCGTCGGCGGCCTCCTCCAGGGCGCCGCGCTCGACGTCCCCGAGGACGACGGCGAGGCCCTCGGCGGCGAAGCGGCGGGCCATCGCGAGCCCGATGCCGCTCGCCGCGCCCGTGACGACGGCGACCTGCCCCTCGCGCAGCTCCATCAGGCACTTCCTTCCGGGGGTCCGTCGAGGATCTGGAGCGGGTCGTCGTACCGCTGGTGGACGAAGGGCAGCAGGTCCCGGGCGGAGACGCGCTCGGCGACCGTGCCCTTCTGGTCGGTGGTCTTCTCGCCGATCGTGATCTCGACGAGCCGGCGCACGGGGAGGTCGGCGACCGGGTCGTACATGGACTCGCGCAGGACCACGTCGCCCGTGATCCGCTCCAGCTTCCGCACCTTCTCGTTGCGGACGCAGTGGACGAGGACGGGGTCGGCGTCGAAGCCGGTCCCCTCCACGCCCGGCAGGAACTTGAAGTAGAAGTCGGTCTTCTCGACGGGCTCCGGCAGCGGCAGCGGGCCGGAGACCGCGCCGCGCACCTCCACGAAGGCGATGCCGTGCCGGGCGAGGGCGGCGCGCACGACGAGCCCGTCGCGCTCGACGGTGACCTCGCCCAGCTTCTTCGGCTCGCCGAACACCTCGCGCCCGCCGATCAGGGCCCGCTCGTGGGTCATCGGCATGACCAGCGGATACCAGCCCTCCCGGTCGCCGTGGGCGGCGGCGACGGCCACCGAGCCGGCGCCGAGCGGGTAGCCGGGCAGGTCGACCTTGCTGATGTTGACGCGCACGAGGGGGCGCGCGGTGGGTTTCAGCGGGGGCGGCAGGACCGCCGCCACGACGTCGGGATCGGTCTCCCAGACGGCGACCACGCCGGTGGACCAGATGTCGGGGAGCCTGGCGGAGCGCTCGCGGGCCGCCGCCGCCTCCGCGTCGCCGCGGGCCCCGTACCGTACTCGTGCCATGACGTACCACCCTTCGGGAACGTATCGGCCTGTAACACAGTTACACCGACCGCCCCGCAGGGTAAAGAGGGCCGCACGCAGAGGAGTTGGGGGAATCGATGGCACGCTCCGCGCTGACCCGCGACGAGGTCCTGGACACGGCGGCCGCCCTGGTGAGGGAGCACGGCCCGGACGCGCTGACGATGCGTCGGCTCGCCGCCGAGCTCGGCACCGCGGTCACCTCCATCTACTGGCACGTCGGCAACCGCGAATCGCTCCTCGACGCCCTCGTCGCCCGCACCGTCGCCGACCTCGGCACGATCCGCCCCCGGGGCACGACCCCGGCCGAGCGGATCGTCTCGGTCGCCCGCGCGCTGCGCCGCGCCCTGCGCGAGCGCCCGCACCTGGTGGCGATGGTGCACGAACGCGGCCTGACGGAACGCATGTTCCTGCCGGCCCAGCGCGCCCTGGTCCGCGAGGCCCACGCGGCGGGGCTGCGCGGCTCCCGCGCGGCCGCCCTGGTCCACGCGGTCCAGTTCCAGGTCGTCGGTCACGTCCTCGTCGAGCGCAACCGCGAACGCGCCCCCGCCCAGCCGCCGGCCGAGACGGACCTCTGGGCCACGGAGCAGGCCGGGCTCGCCCTCCCCGACCCGGAACTCGCCCTCGCCCTCGCCGCCCCGATCGACACGGAGGCCGTGTTCCTGGTGACGGTGCGCGCGCTGGTGACGGGGCTGCTGCGCTGAGAGGACCGGACCTCCGCGCCCCGGCGTCCCGGCGTCCCTGCCGAACCTCCGCGCCCCGGCCTTCAATTCGGTGGCACGCGCGCGGGGCGACGGTCTACGGTGGGCTCGCGCGGGGGCGGCTCCGCAAGCGTGCTTCCTTCTCTCTTTTCTCCGACACCCGTAGCGCGCTCACTCTCCGCCCCCGCCCTCCCTCTTCCCCTCCGCGAGGAGTTCCCTTTTTGTCCGTGGTGTCGTCCGTGTCGTCCGTCCTTCTGCGCCGTCTCCGCACCGTCTACGTCGACCAGGCCGGGCCCCGCCCCGGCGACCCGTCCACGGCGGAGGGCCTCGTCGCCCTGGAGGCCGAGCTCCTCGACCGCGGCTTCGCCCCCGACCCCGGACTGCGCGCCGCGCTCGCCTGGCTGGGGCCGGCCGGTCTGGGCGACGCCGGCCGCCGGCTGCTCGGCGCCCTCGACCGCGAACTGGGCGCGGACCGGCCCCACATGCCGCTCTTCCGCTCCTTCCCGACCTCCGTGCCCGACGACACCTTCGGCCTCTACGTGGACCGGGTCCTCGCCCTGCTCCTCCAGTCCCCCGAGCAGCCGTGCGTGCTCTGCGGCACGGCCGGCGGCGTCCACCCGGTCGCGCCCTGCGCCCATCTGGTCTGCCGCGGCTGCTGGGACGGCGCCGACTACTCCGGCTGCCCGCTCTGCCACCGGCGCGTCGACCCGGCCGACCCCTTCCTGAGGCCCGCGGCACCCCGGACCGACACGGAGGACACGAAGGACACGGACGGCGGGGACGGCGGGGCTGCGGGGTCCGCCGGGCCGCTGCGGCTGCTCACGCTCGGCCGTGACCTGCCCGCCGACGCGGTCACCGCGCTCCGCACCCTCCTCGCCCGCCGCACCCCGCTCTCCCCCGACGACCGGGACGACCTCAAGCTGCTCCTCGCCCACGCGCCCCGCACCCTGGACTGGCTGCCCGCCGACGTTCCCGTGCGCGAGACGAAGGCGCTGCTGCTCGGCACCCTGCTGCGCGAGCGGGCCACCCGGGCCGCCGCGACGGCCGAGCTCGGCCACCGGCTCACCACCGCCACCGACGTGCTGCGCCTGCTCGCCGTCTGGTCCGGCGGCGAGGCCGACCTCCTCGAACCCCGCCGCTTCCGCTCCCTGCCGCGCGCCCTGCGCCGCCGGCTGCTCGACCTCCTCGACGGCTTCGACGTCACCTCCCTCGTCGAGGACGTGCTGCGCAAGCCCGGCCCGTGGAAGAAGGCCGCCGAGGTGCTCCACCCGTACGAGACGCACGCGCGGCACCCCAGGGCCGCGCTCGCCTTCGCGGTGCTGCGCGGCACGTCCCTCGACGCCGTCGCCGGCCCCCTGGGCGAGACCCTCGCCCGCACCGCCGCCGCCCACGACACCGCCGTACGGATCGACGGCGACCGGATCAAGCCGCACACCTGGACCGGCCGGGTGGAGGCGGCGCTCGCCGCGCGCGACGCCGACGCCGCCCTCGAACTGCTCGCCCGGCGGCCCGGCGAACTGCTGCGCCGCCTCGACCACCTGCTCCGGCTCCGGCCCGCCGCGCGGGCGTCGCCCCGGCTCGCGGAGGTGCTCGGCGGGTCCCTGGCCGGCGCGGGTCCGGGTCCGCTGCTGGCCGCGCTGGGCCGGCTGGGCGTCCGCCACCTGCCGGGCGACCGGCGGGTGTTCTTCCCGCGCGGCCGGGTCACCCACGCGTACACCCTGGACGACACCCGGGCTCCCCTGCCGGCCACGCTCACCGCCGAGGTGGGCGCGCTCCTGGAGGCGGAGGTGCTGCGCCGGCTCGCGGCCGCGCCCCGTTTCGACGCGGCCGTGCTCGACGCGGACCTCGCGGGGCTGGCGGTGCCCTCGGCGGAGGGCTCGGCGGCGAAGGCGCTCGTCACGGTGGCGCGCGGTTCGACGCAGCCGCTGCCGCGCGGCGAGGTGCTGCGGATGTTCCTGCACTGGACCCAGCCCGACCGGACGCGGGTCGACCTGGACCTGTCCGTGGCCCTCTTCCACGAGGACTGGTCCTTCGCCGGGCTGTGCGACTACACCCACCTGGTCTTCGGGCGGCGCGCCGTGGTCCACTCCGGCGACCTCACCTCGGCGCCCGCGCCGCAGGGCGCGACCGAGTACGCCGACCTGGACCTCACCGCCCTGTCCGACGCGGGCGTCCGCTTCGCGATGCCGATCGTCCTCAGCTACAACAACGTGCCCTTCGAGGAGCTGCTCGACGCCTTCGCGGGCTTCATGGCGCTGCCCTCCCGGACGGGACGGGACGCGTCCTACGACCCCCGGACGGTGCGCCAGCGCTACGACCTCGTCGGCGACGCCCGCGTCCACGTGCCCCTGCTCGTGGACCTGGAGCACCGCACCTTCCTCTGGACGGACCTGCACCTGCCCCCGGCCGAGGGCTTCCAGAGCGTCGCCGCGCACGGCGACACCCTGGGGCGGGTCGGCCGCGACCTGTACGGCTACTTCACGGCCGGCCGCACCACCCTGTGGGACCTGGCGGTCTGGCACGCGGCGGCCCGCACCGACACGGTGACCGTGCTCCGGCGCGGCCGGGGGACGGCGGACGAGGTGTGGGCGTACCGGCGCGGCGCCGGCGAGCCCGTCCCCCGCTTCGCGGACCGGATCCGGACGGGCGGGGCGCCGGACGGGCGCCGCACGGCGGAGGACGGGCCGGCGGCCGCCGCCGAGGCCGCGACGGGCCGGCACGTCCTCCTCGCGCTGCTCGACGGCGACGTGGCCCCGGCGGGGGCCACGGGCACGGTCTACCGGCTGCTGCCGGGTCCCGTGGACGGCTGCGGTCTCGACGCGGCGGCGGCCGGCGACCTGGTCGCCGCGCTCGGCTGAGCGGCCGGCACCGGCCGGATCCCCCGCGCCGGACCGCCGGAAAGGGCGCGCCCCGCGTGCCGTCCGTGCCCCGCGCACGAGGGGGAGGGCGGTGGATCCGGGCCAGGACGGTGGCGGATCACCGCCACGGAATCCGGAACCGGGGGCCCGGGTGTCGGTGGAGGCCCGTATTCTCAATGACCGTGCTTGACGACCGTACGACAGCAGCGATGTGGCCGACCGCCTACCCGCAGGGGTACGCGGTCGTCGACGTGGAGACCACCGGCCTCGCCCGCGACGACCGGATAGTGTCGGCTGCCGTCTACCGGCTGGACGCCCAGGGGAACGTCGAGGACCACTGGTACACCCTGGTCAACCCCGAGCGGGACCCCGGCCCCGTCTGGATCCACGGGCTGACCAGCGACGTCCTGGAGGGCGCGCCGCTCTTCCCGGAGATCGCGGCGGAGTTCGCCGCGCGGCTCGACGGGCGGGTGCTCGTCGCGCACAACGCGATGTTCGACTGGCAGATGATCGCCCGGGAGTACGCGCGCGCGAAGTCCGCCGCGCCGGTGCGCCAGCGGCTGTGCACGATCGCGCTCGCCAAGGAGCTGTCGCTGCCGCTGCCCAACCACAAGCTGGAGTCGCTCGCCGCGCACTTCGGCGTCGTGCAGCAGCGCGCGCACAACGCGCTCGACGACGCGCGGGTGCTCGCCGAGGCGTTCCGGCCGAGCCTGCACGCGGCGGCCGAGCGGAACGTCCGCCTGCCGCTGCTCGAGTGCCGGCCGCTCACCGAGTGGGCCTCGACGCCGACGCAGCCCCGGGCGGGCCACCCGTCCTCCTACCGGGCGGGCGGCTGGCGGCCCTCGCGGAAGCGCCCGGCGTGCCCGTACCCCAACCCCGGACGTTACGAGTCGGACAAACCGCTCAAGCAGGGCATGCGGGTGGCGTTCTCCGGTGACACCTCCGTCGACCGCGAGCTCCTGGAGGACCGCACCGTCGAGGCCGGCCTCCACGTCGCCACCAGCGTCTCCCGGCTGACCAGCCTCCTGGTCACCAACGATCCGGACTCCGCCACCTCCAAGACCCTCAAGGCCCGCTCGTTCGGCACCCCGGTCGTCGACGAGGCCGCCTACACCCAGCTGCTGCGGGACGTGACCCCGGCAGACGGGTGACACCCCCGGTCCTGCGGGCGCGCCGTGCTGCGCGCGCCCGCCGGGCGCTCCACCCTGTGGCGCATGGCACGTTGTGAGGTCTGCGGAAACGATTACGGCATGTCCTTCGAGGTGCACGCGCAGGGCGCGGTGCACGTCTTCGACTGCTTCGCCTGCGCCATCCACCGCATGGCGCCCATCTGCGAGCACTGCCGGGTCCAGATCATCGGACAGGGCGTCGAGGTCGAGGGCAGCTGGTACTGCGGCGGCCACTGCGCCCGCGCGGAGGGAAAGGTGGGCATCGTCGACAGGGTGTGAGGAAACGATCCCGGACGGTCGGGCGCCCCGACCCGAACCCCCCGTGCGTGCACCCCTCGGCCCCCGCTGTACGGTCGTGGGGTGTACCGCTTCCTGTTGTCCCGGCAGTGGGTGATCCTCACCCTCGGCGCCCTCGCCCTCATCCCCACGATGATCCAGCTGGGATTCTGGCAGTTCCACCGGCACGAGCACCGGGTCGCCCAGAACGCCCTGATCGCGGACAACCTCAAGGCGGAGCCGCTCCCGGTCGAGGAGCTCACCTCCCCCGGTCACACCGTTCCCCGCGCCGACTACTGGCGGCGGGTCACCGCCACCGGCACCTTCGACACCGCCCACGAGGTGGTCGTCCGCCGCCGCACCTCCTCCGACGACCAGGTGGGCGTGCACGTCCTGACCCCGCTGGTCCTCCGCGACGGCCGGGTCGTCCTGGTCAACCGCGGCTGGGTCCCGGCCGCCGCCGACCAGCACGCCTACCCGCCGGTGCCGCCCGCCCCCAAGGGCGAGGTCACCGTCACGGGCCGGCTCAAGGCGGACGAGACGACGGGCGCCAGCGGCATCAAGGACCTGAAGGGCCTGCCGGACCGCCAGGTCATGCTCATCAGCAGCCGGCAGCAGGCCGAGCTCATGGGACGCGAGGTCCTCGGCGGCTATCTGGAGCTGACCTCGCCCGAGCCGGCCGGCGACACCCCCGAGACGATCGCCGAGCCGGACCACGAGTCGATCGGTCCCCACATGGCGTACGCCGTGCAGTGGTGGCTCTTCGCCGCCGGGGTGCCCGTCGGCTGGGTGGTCCTGGTGCGCCGGGAGAAGCGCGACCGGCAGACCGGGGACGCCGCCGACGTCCCCGGATCCCCCGAGCGGGACGCGACGGAGGCGCAGGCCACTCCGTCCCGCTGATTGACCGTCGTCGCTTCCGGGAACAGCCCAAAGCGTGACGCAACGTATCGACGACTACGCCCTCATCGGGGACCTCCAGACCGCCGCGCTCGTCGGCCGTGACGGGTCGGTCGACTGGCTGTGTCTGCCCCGCTTCGACTCCGCCGCCTGCTTCGCCGCCATCCTCGGCGACGAGAACAACGGCCACTGGACCCTCGCGCCCAAGGGCGCCACGAGCTGCACCACCCGCCGCTACGCCGAGGACACCCTCGTCCTGGAGACCTACTGGGAGACCCGTACGGGCACCGTCAAGGTCGTGGACTTCATGCCGCAGCGGGACACGTCCCCCGACCTGATGCGGATCGTGGAGGGCGTCAGCGGCAGCGTCGAGATGGCCTCCGTGCTGCGGCTCCGCTTCGACTACGGCTCGATCGTGCCCTGGGTGCGCAGGGCCGACGGCCACCGGGTCGCGATCGCCGGGCCGGACTCGGTCTGGCTGCGCAGCGAGCCGCACGTGAAGACCTGGGGCCAGCAGTTCTCCACCCAGTCCTCCTTCACGGTCGCCGCAGGCGAGAAGGTGGCCTTCGTCCTGACCTGGCACCCCTCGCACGAGCCGCGCCCGGCCCTCGTCGACCCCTTCGAGGCCCTGGAGCAGTGCCTCGCGGACTGGCGGAAGTGGACGGCCCGCTGCACCTACGAGGGTCCGTACCGGTCGTCGGTGCTGCGCTCCCTGATCACCCTCAAGGCGCTCACGTACGCCCCCACCGGCGGCATCATGGCCGCCCCCACCACCTCCCTGCCGGAGGACCTCGGCGGCGTGCGGAACTGGGACTACCGCGCCTGCTGGCTGCGCGACTCCTCCCTCACCCTCGGCGCGCTGCTCGCCGCCGGGTACGAGGAGGAGGCCGCCGCCTGGCGGGACTGGCTGCTCCGCTCGGTCGCGGGCGACCCCGCCGACCTGCAGATCATGTACGGGCCCGCCGGGGAGCGCCGGCTTCCGGAGACCAGCCTGCCGTGGCTGCGGGGCTACGCCGACTCGGCGCCGGTCCGGACCGGGAACGCGGCGGTGGACCAGTTCCAGCTGGACGTGTACGGCGAGGTCATGGACTCCCTCCACCGCGCGCGTGAGGCCGGGATCCCGGCGGAGCGGCACGCCTGGAACCTCCAGCTGAGCCTGCTCGGCTTCCTGGAGTCCACCTGGCGGGAGCCCGACGAGGGCCTGTGGGAGGTCCGCGGGCCGCGCCGCCACTTCACCCACTCGAAGGTGATGGCCTGGGTCGCCGCCGACCGCGCGGTCCGCACCCTGGAGGCCGACCCCACGCTGCCGGGGGACGTGGGGCGGTGGCGGGCGCTGCGGGACGAGATCCACGCCCAGGTGTGCGCGCGGGCGTACGACCCCGTGCGGAACACCTTCACCCAGGCGTACGGCTCGTCCGAGCTGGACGCCGCCACCCTCCTCATCCCCCAGGTCGGCTTCCTGCCGCCGGACGACCCCCGGGTGGTGGGGACCGTGGACGCCGTGCGCGAGGAGCTGATGCACGGCGGCTTCCTGCGCCGGTACAGCCCCGACTCGACGTCCCTGGACGGCCTCCCGGGGCAGGAGGGGACCTTCCTGGTCTGCTCGTTCTGGCTGGCGGACGCGCTGCGGATGACCGGGCGCGTCGAGGAGGCCCGCGCGCTCTTCGAGCGGCTCCTCACCCTGACCAACGACGTGGGGCTCCTCGCGGAGGAGTACGACCCGGCGACGGGACGCCAGCTGGGGAACTTCCCGCAGGCCTTCAGCCACATCGGACTGGTGGGGACGGCTCTCGCCCTGGCCGCCGAGGACGCGGCAGGATAGGGGCATGGATCTTGGACTGAAGGACCGTGTGTACGTGGTGACCGGGGCGACGCGGGGGCTCGGCCGGGCCTCCGCCGAGGCGCTGCTCGCCGAGGGCGCGAAGGTGCTGGTCACCGGGCGCGAGGAGAAGGCGGTCGCCGACGCGGTGGCCGAGCTGGGCGAGGGCGCGGCCGGGATCGCCGCCGACAACGCCGACCCTGGGACCCCGGCCCGGCTGATCGCCGAGGCGCGGGCCCGCTTCGGCGGCTTCGACGGCATCCTGATCAGCGTCGGCGGCCCGGCGCCGGGCTTCGCGGCGGACAACACCGACGAGGAGTGGGCGGCCGCCTTCGACACGGTCTTCCTGGGGGCGGTGCGGCTGGCCCGCGCGGCCGCCGAGACGCTCGCCGAGGGCGGGGTCATCGGCTTCGTCCTGTCCGGCTCCGTCCACGAGCCGATCCCCGGCCTGACCATCTCCAACGGGCTGCGCCCGGGGCTGGCCGGCTTCGCCAAGTCCCTCGCCAACGACCTGGGCCCGCGCGGGATCCGGGTGATCGGTCTGCTGCCGAGCCGGATCGACACGGACCGGGTCCGCTCCCTGGACGCGCTCTCCGGCGACGCGGACGCGGCCCGCGCGGCGAACGAGCTCACGATCCCGCTGCGGCGCTACGGCACCCCGGAGGAGTTCGGCCGCACGGCGGCCTTCCTGCTCTCGCCGGCCGCGTCGTACCTGACGGGGCTGATGCTCCCGGTGGACGGCGGGGCGCGCGCCGGATTCTGACCCCGGGGGCGGGGCACGGGCCCCGGAGGGCGGCGTGCGAGACCCGGGCGGCGTTCCGGCCGTCGGAAGGACGGCGTTCGGGGGCCGGGCGACGCCCTGCCGTCAGGCAGCGGCGCCCGGCCCCCGGGGCGGGGCCCTCAGGCGACCCGGCGGGCGCGGTGCTTCACCGCGCGCAGGCGCGCTTCCGTGGGCAGGGCGGACAGCCCCGTCGACGTACGGGCGTGGGCGAGGGTGCGGGCGCTGAGGGCGGACAGGACGTCGCCCGGGGAGGCGTGCGGCTCCAGGAGGAGGGCGATCCGGGACCGGGGGGCGGTTCGGCGGCCGGTGAGGGCGATCTTGGCCCGGGCGACGCCGTCCTGCGAGGCGGCGTCCGCCTCCAGGACGCTCTCCAGGGACCGGCCGCGCAGGACCGCCGCCTCGCCGTCGCGCGTGTCGACGAGGACCTCGCGGAGCCGGGCCCGCCGGAACTGGACGATCAGCCACCAGAGGGCCAGCAGGACGATGATCCCGAGGGCGGCGATGACCGCGGGCCACCACCAGCTCTCGTCCCGCCAGCGCTGCCGGTCGGCGGTGGAGAGCAGCACGTCGGAGGGGCCCGACCAGGGCCACCAGGACGGTACGGACAGGTCGACGGCGGCGGCGAGGACGGCGCCGCCGAGGACCACGAGGATCAGCCCGGCGAGACCGAGCAGGACGCGGTTGACGCGCCGGAGGACGCGGGTCACTTGGCCTTCCCTTCCTTCCGCGACGGCCGGGCCACCCGTACCGCCGGCGCGGGCGGGCGGGCGAGGCCGAGCTCGTCCACGCCGGCGGCGAGCACCGTCTCCACGTCGGCGCGGACCTCGTCGAGGGCCCGGAAGTGGGAGACCGCCCGGACGCCGACCTTGGTCCGGCCTGCGCGCACCCGGACGGACTGGACCCCGGAGACCTCCATCACGCGGTCCCGCAGGATGAGGGCGGCGGCCTCGCGGTCGAGTCCCGCCCGTACGTCGGTGTGCTCGCGGCGCATGGGAAGGACGTCTCGCAGCCCGGGGGTGAGGGCCAGGACGAGGAGCCACAGGCCGAGGAGGACGGCGACGGACGCGCCGGCGACGATCACCACGTCGTCGAGGGGTCTGGTCGCGAGGGCGTGGGCCAGTCGGCGCCGCCAGGACATCGCGGGGCGGTCGGCCCGTACGGCCGCGACGTCGTAGAGGAGCAGCCCGGCGGCGCCGAGGACGACGGCCGCGAGGAGGGCTGCGGGGATGCGGCGGACGGACCAGAAGCGGCGGGCGCGGGGGGCCGGAGCGCCGGCCTGGGCGGTCGTCGCCCCGTCGGCGGGGGCGGCCGGAAGGCCCGCGCTCGTCGTGGGGTCCGTGTCCGGGGTGGTGGTCATGCGAGGCGGCCCCTCGACGAGGTGTGGCGGGTGTGCGCGGAGTGGAGGTGCTCGACGTGGACGGCCACCTCGTGGACCTCCAGACCGGCGAGCTCCTCCACGCGGGTGCGTACCCTGCTCCGGACGGCGCCGCACTGGCGGCCCACGTCGGAGGGGTAGTCGAGGTCGAGGCTCACCGAGACGCGGGCGGTGTCCCGGTGGACGACGACCGAGGCGTGCGGTTTCGATCCCCCTTCGGGTACGGCGTCGAGGGCCTCCCTCGCCGCCTGGGCGGCGATCTTGGCGACGACGCGGTCGGCGATGGTGGTCGCCCCCCGGTCCCGCACTCCGTCCCTTACCCGTGCCGGATCGTCTGCCAGGTCCGTCACCACCTCGGGTCACCGCCGCCGGTCGCCGCGTTCACGTCCCCGGAAGAAGTCTCCGGGTTCGAGGTCCCCGTCGAGGAACCGCCCGGCCACGAAGCCGATCGCGCCGAGGGCCGCGACCAGTACGAACGCTCCGAAGCCGCCGAAGTATCCGGCGAATCCGAGAGCCATGCCGGCCAACAGGCCGGCCACCGCCATGCTCATTCCGAGTCCCTTCCTGGCCCCTGTCGCCGGGGTTCCGACGACTACTGGAGCCGGGGCTCCGGCTCCTCTTCCTCGTCCTCGGGCAGCTTCACGTCGCTGACCGCGATGTTGACCTCGACGACTTCGAGACCCGTCATCCGCTCCACGGCGGCGATGACGTTCTCCCTGACGTCTCCGGCGACGTCGGCGATGGAGACGCCGTAGTCGACGACGATCTCCAGGTCGAGGGCGGTCTGCACCTCGCCGACCTCGGCCTTGACGCCCCGGGTGACGCTCGACTTGCCGCCGCCGGTGCCGGGGACCCGGTCGCGGACGGCGCCGAAGGTGCGGGAGAGGCCGCTGCCCATGGCGTGGACGCCGTCGACGTCGCGTGCGGCGAGACCGGCGATCTTCTCCACGACCCCGTCGGCGATGGTCGTCCGGCCCCGGGTCCCCGCCAGGCCGCCCCCGCGCTTGGTCATGGAGGCGCGGCGTGACTCGTCCGTCGCGAGCTCTCCGGAGTGAGTGGTGTCCGTCATCAGATCTAGCCCCTTCTGTCATTTTTCGGGGTTCCTCGCCCACATTAAGGGCGTTTGCCCCGATTCGCCCGAGGGATGCGGCAGGCTGGGGGAATGACGACGGCTGAAGGATGGACGGCGGCGGTACGGGAGCGGCTCGCGCCGGGCAGGCTGCTGCCGCTCGGGACCGCCGGTGACGGCGCGTGGATCACCGAGCGGGCGGTGCGGGGTGTCCTCGCCCCGGCCGCCGCGGCTGTACGGGGGGTGGTGCCGGGCGGGATCCGGGTCGGGCCCGACCTGGAGGCCGAGAACGAAGGGGCGGCGGGGGCCGAGCCGTTCCCGGTGCCGCCGGGGGCGCTCGGGCCGGGGGTGCTGCGGATCACCGCGGACTTCGGGGCGGTCGCGGGCCGTCCGCTGCCGGAGCTGGCCGAGGAGCTGCGGGCGGCCCTGCTCGGGGCGGCGCGGGAGGGGATCGGGCTGCTCGTGACGGCGGTGGACCTGCGGGTGACGGAGCTGCTCGACACGGAGCCCGCGGGGGCCCCGGACGCTCCCCCGCCGGGGCGGCCGGCCCCGGCGACGGACGATCCGGTGGCCCTGGCGGTCCTGCGGGTCGAGGGCGTGGCGGGCGTGACGGACAGCTGGGGGCCGCCGGTGCACCGGGGGCCGGAGGGGGTGCGGGTGGAGCTGGCCGTGACGGCCGGTCACCGCCCGCTGGACGTGGCCGGCGCCGCCCGGAACGCCGCGGCAGCGGCCGCCGACGGGGCGGCCGCGGTCACGGTACTGGTGTCGGAACTGCGCTGAACGCGCGCGTGCGGGGGTCCTGCGCCCGAAGCGCCCGAAGCGCGCGCGAGCACCGCGTCGGACGCGTGGGCACCGCGTCGGACGCGTGCGCGTCCGGCGCCCTTCGCGCGCGTGCGTCAGTCGCCGAGGCCCGCCAGGTCGCGCAGGCGGCGGGCCTGGGCGGCGCGCTCGGCGGTGCGCTGCTCCTCGTAGGAGCGGCCGGAGACGCCCTGGAGCAGGGCCTTGGTCTCGTTGACCGCGTCGCGGGGCGCCGCGAGCAGGGCGGCGCTGAGGTCCCGTACCGCCGCGTCGAGCTCCTCGGCGGGCACGGACAGGTTGGCGAGACCGATGCGCTCGGCCTCCTCCGCGTGCACGAAGCGGCCGGTGGCGCAGATCTCCAGCGCACGGGCGTAGCCCACGAGCGAGACGAGCGGATGCGTCCCGGTCAGGTCCGGGACGAGGCCCAGGCTGGTCTCGCGCATGGCGAACTGCACGTCCTCGGCGACGACCCGCAGGTCGCAGGCGAGGGCGAGCTGGAAGCCCGCACCGATGGCGTGGCCCTGGACGGCCGCGATCGACACGAGGTCGCTGCGGCGCCACCAGGTGAACGCCTCCTGGTACTCGGCGATGACCGCGTCGAGGTCCTCGTCGGAACCGCGCGCGAGGTCGAGGAAGGACGGCTCGCCGTCGAAGCCCTCGGGCGTGAACGCCTGCCGGTCGAGTCCGGCGGAGAAGGACTTGCCCTCGCCGCGCAGGAGGACGACCCGCACGCTGCCGGGCAACGACCGGCCGGCTTCCGTCAACGCCCGCCACAGAGCGGGAGACTGGGCGTTGCGCTTCGCCGGATTGGTCAGGGTCACCGTGGCAACGGCGTCCTCGACGGTGAGCCGTACACCGTCCTTGTCGAACACGAGCTCAGAGTCGTCGAGCGTAGTCATGGGGCGCCTCCGGTTCCGGTGCAGCACTGCATGCGACATGCTAAGTGACTGCACAGTAACCACCTGGCCGACCGCAGGGTCGACCGGGTGCCCACCGGGAGGTCCCGGTGGACCGGTCGAGCCGCCCCGATGTCAGGCCGAGGCCGCCTTCTTGCCCCGTGTCGCCCCGCCGCGTCCGCGCAGCGTGACTCCGGACTCGCTCAGCATCCGGTGGACGAACCCGTAGGAGCGGCCGGTTTCCTCGGCCAGCGCCCGGATGCTCGCACCGGAGTCGTACTTCTTCTTCAGGTCTGCCGCGAGCTTGTCGCGCGCGGCGCCGGTCACCCGGCTGCCCTTCTTCAGAGTCTCGGCCACCCGTGCCTCCTCATGGGAAGTGCGCTCTGGACTTCTCATGATCACCCCTCCCGTCCGTCCTGGCCACCCATTCGACAAGGTCCGTGCCGCCGGGTTTGTGGACGAGTACGCCGTCATCACGAACGGAAGCCCGTATTCCGCAGAGCGGGAAACGCGCCTTCGAACCGTTCGGTACGGGAAGTGCCAGGTCAGCGCCACAAAGGGAGCACACGTACGGCGCGGGTCTGCCGGAAGGATTCGGCAGAGCACCGCGCCGGGAGGTACGAGAGATCCTCACTCAGATGACGGATCACCCATGAGCCGAATGATCCAGCCCGGGATGATCATCCGGGGCCGGACGAGACTCCGGGACGCCCCTCGGAGGGTCAGGCGAGGGCCACCAGGTCCGCGTAGTCCGCGCCCCACAGGTCCTCGACGCCGTCCGGGAGCAGGATGATCCGCTCCGGGTCGAGCGCCTCCACGGCGCCCTCGTCGTGGGTGACGAGGACGACGGCGCCCTTGTACGTGCGCAGCGCGCCCAGGATCTCCTCGCGGCTGGCCGGGTCCAGGTTGTTGGTGGGCTCGTCGAGGAGCAGCACGTTCGCCGAGGAGACGACGAGGGTCGCGAGCGCGAGCCGGGTCTTCTCGCCGCCGGAGAGGACTCCGGCCGGCTTGTCGACGTCGTCGCCGGAGAAGAGGAAGGAGCCGAGCGTCTTCCGCACGTCGACGAGGTCGAGGTCGGGCGCGGCCGAGCGCATGTTCTCCAGGACGGTCCGCTCGGGGTCGAGCGTCTCGTGCTCCTGGGCGTAGTAGCCGAGCTTCAGGCCGTGGCCCGGGGTGACCTCGCCGGTGTCGGGCTTCTCGACGCCGCCGAGGAGGCGCAGCAGGGTCGTCTTGCCCGCGCCGTTGAGGCCGAGGATGACGACGCGCGAGCCCTTGTCGATCGCGAGGCTCACATCGGTGAAGATCTCCAGCGAGCCGTAGGACTTGGAGAGCCCCTCGGCCGTCAGCGGGGTCTTGCCGCAGGGCGCCGGCTCGGGGAAGCGGAGCTTGGCGACCTTGTCGGAGACCCGCACCGCCTCCAGGCCCGAGAGCAGCCGCTCGGCGCGCTTGGCCATGTTCTGCGCGGCGACGGTCTTGGTGGCCTTGGCGCGCATCTTGTCGGCCTGCGAGTTGAGCGCGGCGGCCTTCTTCTCGGCGTTCTGGCGCTCGCGCTTGCGGCGCTTCTCGTCGGCCTCGCGCTGCTGCTGGTAGAGCTTCCAGCCCATGTTGTAGACGTCGATCGTGGAGCGGTTGGCGTCCAGGTAGAAGACCTTGTTCACCACCGTCTCGACGAGGTCGACGTCGTGGGAGATGACGATGAAGCCGCCGCGGTAGGTCTTCAGGTAGTCCCGCAGCCAGATGATGGAGTCGGCGTCGAGGTGGTTCGTGGGCTCGTCGAGCAGCAGGGTGTCGGCGTCGGAGAAGAGGATCCGGGCGAGCTCGACGCGGCGGCGCTGACCGCCGGAGAGGGTGTGCAGCGGCTGGCCCATGACCCGGTCGGGCAGGCCGAGGGCGGCGGCGATGGTGGAGGCCTCGGCCTCGGCCGCGTAGCCGCCCTTGGTGAGGAACTCGGTCTCCTGGCGCTCGTACTGGCGCAGGGCCTTGTCGCGGGTGGCGCCGCTGCCGGTGGCGATGCGCTCCTCGTTCGCCCGCATCTTCTTGAGGAGGGTGTCCAGGCCGCGGGCGGAGAGGATGCGGTCGCGGGCCAGGACGTCGAGGTCGCCGGTGCGCGGGTCCTGCGGGAGGTAGCCGACCTCGCCGGAGCGGGCGATGCTGCCGGCGGCCGGCTGGCCCTCGCCGGCGAGGCACTTGGTGAGGGTGGTCTTGCCCGCTCCGTTGCGGCCGACGAGGCCGATGCGGTCGCCCTTGGCGACGCGGAAGGAAGCGGACTCGATGAGGACTCGGGCGCCGGCGCGCAGCTCGATGCCGGAAGCGGTGATCACGGACAGACTCCAGGGCGGTGGGAAGGGCGGAAGGACGGCTGGTGGCGGGCTTCGACGCCGCTAATGCACCCAGAGGAGAACGGCCATGCGGCCAGTCTAACGGGCGCCTGCAACTGGTTTTCGGCCATAAGGGTGCGGCAGGCGGCATCGAATCTTTCTCACATTCCCGCCTATGCGCATGAAAAGGGGCGAGCGGGTCGAGATCATCCGATACTCGGCGCAGGGCGGCGGCCACCGCCGCGACAGCGACGCGGAGGGTGGTGGACCGTGCAGTTCGACGACGACGCCGACCTGGACACCTCGGAGGTCCGGGACGTCCGCGGCAGCCGCATCCCGGGCGGCAGGGCGACCGTCGGCGGCGGCGTCATCGGCCTCATCGCCCTGGTCCTGGGCGTGCTCTTCGGGGTGGGGCCGGACCAGCTGGGGCTCTCCTCCGGCGGTGACGCGCCGGCCGCGAGCTCTTCGTCCGCGGCCCAGGTGAACCAGAGCTGCAGGAAGGGCTCGGACGCCAACGCGCGCCAGGACTGCCGGATCGTCGCCGTCGTCAACAGCGTGCAGGACTACTGGCGGAGCGAGTACCGGCGCCGGGGCGGCACCTACGGGACCGCCACCACCGTGATGTTCACCGAGCGGGTCGGCACCGCCTGCGGCTCGGCGACCTCGGCGGTGGGGCCCTTCTACTGCCCCGGCGACCGGCGGGTCTATCTGGACCTGGGCTTCTTCGAGGAGCTGCGGACCCGGTTCGGCGCGACCGGCGGGCCCTTCGCCCAGGCGTACGTCGTGGCGCACGAGTACGGCCACCACGTCCAGAACATGATGGGGACCCTCGCCCGCGCCCAGGACGGGCGGACCGGCGCGGACTCCGACGCCGTGCGGGTCGAGCTCCAGGCCGACTGCTACGCCGGGGTCTGGGCGCGGCACGCGACGACCGCCCCCGACGAGAAGACGGGCCGGCCGCTGCTCACCCGGATCACCGACGAGGACATCCGGGACGGCCTGGACGCGGCGGCGGCCGTGGGCGACGACCGGATCCAGGAGAGGTTCCAGGGGCGGGTGACGCCGGAGAGCTGGACGCACGGCTCGGCGGCGCAGCGGCAGCGGTGGTTCCACGAGGGCTACCGGACCGGCGACATGGCCCGGTGCGACACCTTCCGCTGAGTTGTCGGCGGCGGCTGCCAGACTGAGATCCGGGTCACATCGAGAGGGAGTGATCGGGATGGCTGGGACCCCCGACATCTGTCCGGCGCTGCGGTACGAGGACGCGAAGGCGGCGATCAAACAGCTCACGGAGGGCTTCGGCTTCACCGAGCACGCCGTGTACGAGGGCGAGGACGGCCGTGTGATGCACGCCGAGCTCTCCTGCGGGAACGGCATGGTGATGCTGGGCAGCAAGGGCAGCGGCACCGGGTTCGACAAGCTGATGGGCGACGGCGGGCCCACCGCGGTGTACGTGCGCGTGGACGACGTCGACGAGCACCACGCCCGGGCGGTGGCGCGGGGCGTCGAGATCGTGCTGCCGCCGACGGACCAGGAGTACGGCGCGCGGGACTACACGGCCCGGGACGCCGAGGGCAACGTATGGAGCTTCGGTACGTACGCCCCCGGCGCGGCGGGGTGAGCGTCCCCTGAGGTCAGGCCCCGCCGGTGTGGACCTGGAAGGCGGCCCGGCGGACCGCCTTGGCCAGGGCCGGGTCCGGGTGGGCGGCCGCCAGGGCGACCAGGACCTGGACCGTGCGGGGGTGACCGACGGCACGGACCTCGTCGAGCAGCGCCGGGACGGTGCCCTGCACGGCGGAGTCGAGGTGGCGGACGAGCAGTTCGCTCTCGCCGTGGTCGGCGACGGCCGCCGCGGTGTCGACCCAGAGCCAGGTCGACTCCTCGCGGGTCAGCACCTCCTGGGCCTCGTCGGGGTCGGCCCCCTCGTACTCGGCCAGCCAGAGCAGCGCGTACGGGCGGAGCGAGGGCTCGGCGACGGTGGCCCGCACCTCGGCCTCGGCGGGCGCCCCGACGACGCGGAGCGCCTCGAAGGCGAGACCGCGCAGGAGGGCGTCCTCGCCGCGGGCGACGGCGAGGAGCTCGCCCACGGCGCTGGACAGGGTGCGGGCCGCGAGCCAGGCGCGGTACTCGTCGCGGGCCGGGCCCGGGGTGAGCCGGGCGCAGCCGCGGAGCATGTCCTCGGCGGACTGCTCGATGTTGCCCGCGGGGCTCTGCGCGGCGACGCAGATCTGCTCCAGCTTGACCCAGACCGCCCAGTTGCCGAGCGGGGTCAGGGTGGCGTGGCGCTCGCCGGTGCCGGGCTCCAGGGTGAGCGCGCCCACGGCGGCCAGGCCCTCCAGGGCCCAGTCGAGGAGGGCGGGCAGCCCGTCGCCGGCGGGGGCGGCGGGGGCGTCCGCCGTCTCGGGCGCCGGCTCGGCCTCGGGGACCTCGCAGCGCTCCTCGCGGAGCTCCTCGACGCGCTGGCCGAGGAGGTCGAGGAGGGCGGGGACGAGGACCGGGCCCTGGGAGAGCTGGAGCAGCGAGAGCACCTGCGGGACGGCCTCGACCACCTCGGCGACGGCGCTCGGGGCGACCCCCTCGGGGGCGGGGTGCACGAGCGACCAGGCGTCGAAGAGGGCGACCCAGCCGCGCAGGACGGCGGAGTCGTCGCGGTCCCAGGCGTGCAGCCGCCAGCCGGGGCGGGCGGTGTCGCCGTGCAGCTCGACGAGCCCGGCGAGCCGGGCGCGGTCCCAGCCGGCCCGGATCTGCCCGGGCGTCAGGTCCAGTGCGGCCGCGGCCCGTTCCTGGGCGGGGCCGGTGCGGGGTGCCGTGTCGGCCCCCTGCTCGACGGCGGCCCAGCGGGCGATCCGTACGGCGTCGGCGAGGACGTGCCGGGCCTGGCGGGCGAGCTCCGCGCGGGGCGGAGTGCCCTCGGGCGGCCGCGGCGCCGGCCGGGTGCGCCGGGTCGTCACCGCCCGTCGGGCGGTGGCCAGCGCCCGCGGGCGGACGAGTCGGAGTCTGGAGTTGCGCGCCAATGGTTCATCGGGCTTTCGAGACGTCACGGGGGCAGTCTTCCCGCTGACGGCCCGAAAGCCCAATCGGAATCAGAAGTGCCGTCAGAGCAGCGGGGTGAGGAAGCGGCGCACGGACTCCTCGTAGCGGTTCGGGTCGGCGTTCCACATCGCGGCGTGCGGGGCCTGCTTCACGGTCCGCAGGCCGACCAGGCCGGGCAGGCGGGCGGCGAGTTCGACGGAGGGCTCCCAGGGGGCGAGGGTGTCGTCGGGACCGTGGAAGAGGAGGGCCGGGGCGCGCAGGGCGCCCGGCTCGGAGACGGTCCGGAGGAGGTCGCCGTGCGCGCCGGTCCTGCCCTGGGCGGCGCGGACGGCGAGCGGGAGCAGGAGGCCCGGGACGTGGCGGGCCGTCGCGAGGTTGCGGAGGGTGGCCTCCCAGTCGAGGACCGGGGAGTCGAGGACGAGGCCGCTGATCCTGTCGCGGACACCCGATTCGACGGCGGCGCGCAGGGCCATCGTGGCGCCGGTCCCCCAGCCGTGCAGGACGACCTTCCGGGCCCCTCGGCGGACGGCGTAGCGGATGGCGGCGTCGACGTCCCGCCACTCGGAGTCGCCGAGGTGGGCCAGGCCGTCCGGGGAGGCGGGCGCCCCTTCGTCGCCCCGGTAGGCGGGGACGAGGACGGGGATCTTGCGGCGGTCGTAGAAGGGGACGAGGTTCAGCGGGTGTTCGCGGGTGGTGCCGAGGCCGTGCAGGGCGATCACCCAGGTGGCGCGGTGGCCGGGCACGAGCCAGGCGGGCAGGGGGCCGAGCTCGCCGGGGATCTCGACGTCCTCGTGGACGAGGCCGAGGGCACTGGTGGGGGTGCCGCGGTGGAGCTGGGGGGTGAGCCGGACGCGGGCGCCGGGCCCGAGGACGCCGAGCTCGACCCGCTCCAGGCGGCGGACGACGGTGTCGGCGGTGTGCGGGACCCGGTCGAGCACGGGACCGAGGACGGCGTGCAGGTCGGGGGCGTCCATGCCGTACGTGCCGGGGCGCAGCGAGGCGAGGCTGCGGGTGAGGGTGATCCGTTCGGGCCCCGTGGCGTGCACGGTGAGTCCGGGATCTCCGGGCAGTGGTCGTCCGGACGGCGCCTTGAGGGCGACGTCGCTGGCGTACCGGCCGGCCGCGATCACGGCCGCGCCGACACCGATCAGGGTGGTGACGGCCGCTGCCGTCGCTGTAGCCGGGCGCACGCTCCCAGTCTCGGCAGGGCGGGGTGCGACTGCCACCGGACGGACCCGGCCGGGGTGGACCGCGGCGGGGCCGGGGGGCGCCCGAGGTGGATCGCGACGGGGCCGGCGGGGTCGCCCGGGGTGGATCGCGGTGGACCGGCGGGGTCGCCCGGGGGAGTGACATGGGTCTCCTCCGGGGGGTCCCCCGGCCGGACGGTCCTGTCCAGGGGGTGGAACCGGGTGCGAGGGGAGGAAGCGGGGCAGGTCGTACGTGCCCCGTGAAGGACGGGATTACCCGGGGTCGTGCGGTGACCGCATCGTGGACGCCGCGCCCTCCGGGGCGAGAAGCGGAACCACTTGACACCGGATAGGGACACCACGCCGCCCGCCCCAGTTCATCTTCCGTTCACCCAGGTTGCTTACGTTCGACGAGCCACTGACGTCAAACGATTGCCTGGGTAAATGGAACACATCACGCTGCTGCTCGCCATTGTGGTCGTGACAGCTCTCGTGTTCGATTTCACGAACGGTTTCCACGACACCGCCAACGCGATGGCCACGACCATCTCGACCGGTGCGCTCAAGCCCAAGACGGCGGTGGCCATGTCCGCCGTGCTGAACCTCGTCGGCGCGTTCCTGTCCGTGGAGGTCGCCAAGACGATCTCCAAGGGACTGGTCAACGAAGAGGGCATCCAGCCCGAAGTGATCCTCGCGGCGCTCGTCGGCGCGATCCTCTGGAACCTGGTGACCTGGCTGGTCGGTCTGCCCTCCAGCTCCTCCCACGCCCTGATGGGCGGCCTCATCGGCGCGACCGTCGCCTCGATCGGCGTCAGCGGTGTCAACGGCGAGGTCGTCGTCACCAAGGTCCTCATCCCGGCCGTCGCCGCGCCGATCGTCGCGGGCATCGCCTCGATGCTGGCCACGAAGCTGACGTACAGGATCGGCGCCAGGACCGACGAGAAGGACACGGCCAAGGGCTACCGGGCCGGCCAGATCGCCTCCGCCGGTCTCGTCTCCCTCGCCCACGGCACCAACGACGCCCAGAAGACGATGGGCATCATCACCCTCGCCCTGGTCGCCGGCGGCACCCTGGCCCCCGGCTCCAACCCGCCCGTCTGGGTCATCGTCTCCGCCGGTCTGGCGATCGCGCTCGGCACCTACCTCGGCGGCTGGCGCATCATCCGCACCATGGGCAAGGGCCTCACGGACCTCCAGCCGCAGCAGGGCTTCGCCGCCCAGACCAGCGCGGCCACGACCATCCTGGCCTCCTCCCACCTCGGCTTCTCGCTCTCCACCACCCACGTCGTCTCCGGCGGCGTCATGGGCGCGGGTCTCGGCCGCAAGGGCGGTGTCGTCCGCTGGTCGACCGCCACCCGCATGTTCGTCGCCTGGGGCCTGACCCTGCCGGCCGCCGGCCTGGTCGGCGCGGGCGCCGAGTACGTCGCCCGCCAGGGCGACTGGGGCGTCTACGTCGTCGCCGCCTTCCTGGTCGCCTCCTGCCTCGGCATCTGGCTCGTCTCCCGCCGCCAGGTGGTCGACCACACCAACGTCAACGACGTCGAGACCGACGCCGAGCCCGCCGGTGTCGTGACCACCGCGATCGCGGTCGTCACCCCGCCGCCGGCCGGCTCCGTCGCCGCCGTCGCGGACGAGGACCTGAAGACCACCATCCCCGCGCCGGCCCCCACGGACCCGGCCGCTCCCCCGGCCCCCGCCGCGGTCTAAGGAACTGGAACCAAGCATGAAGATCGACTGGGCAGCCCTCGGCTCCGTCTTCGGAGTCAGCCTCGCGGCGACCGTCGCCCTCGTGGGCCTCTTCACCCTCGGTGTCGTCGGCCTCTCCAAGCAGGAGCGGGCCGCGGCCCAGGGAGGCTCCGCCGCCCTGGCCCGCACCGGCGCCTACGCCTGCTTCGCCCTGTGCCTGGCGGCCGTCGCGTACGGCATCTACCTGATCGTCGCCTGACGCTCCCCTCACCTCGGCCGGGGGGGGGGGCCCCCCCGGGGGGGGCCCCCCCCCCCGGGGGGGGGGGGGTGGGGGGGCGCGGGGGGGGGGCGGGGGCGGCGGGGGGT